>NZ_JBQHSE010000030.1:0-35306 GCF_052066395.1 Bariatricus sp. HCP28S3_A4
AGAACCGCGGGGCACGCGGGGATAGCTTATTGATACTTAGCCCTATCGGGTTATTGAGTAAGAAGCCCCTACTTCAAAGCTTTAGGGCTTAAGTAGTGGGAGCATGTCACTCCGGTGTTAGGAATTGCTATGATTCTTGTTATATTGAATTTGGGTGCACCGTTGGATTATCATCTGATTCTGGGAGCGGGAATGTTTACGGCTGTTTATATTCTGTCGCGTGCATTAGGAAAATATTTTGGTGCTTATTTCGGGGCGGCCGTTACAAAGTCTCCGCAGACAGTAAAAAAATATCTTGGTTTTACACTGCTCCCACATTCTGGAGTTTCTCTTGTATTTACGGGAATTGCGGTTTCCGTTTTGAGCGGTTCCGCGCCGGAATGTGCGCAGATCATACAGGGAACGATCGCGGCGGCAGCGGTGATCAATGAAATCATTGCAGTGATCATGGCGAAAAAAGGATTTGAATGGGCTGGGGAACTGAATCAGAGTGGTGCGGACAATGCATTGGAAGAGAAAGCTTCAGCTCCACTTGTTATTACAATCAGTCGGCAATACGGAAGCGGTGGACGAGATATTGCTATGAAATTGTCGAAAGATCTGGGGATTCCGTTTTATGATAAAGAGATCATCGAAATGGCAGCTCAGACCAGTTCGATTGAGCGTTCATTTTTTGAAAATTATGAGACGGATAAATCCAATAAAGTGCTGAACGAGCTGGCAAGTAATGTGACGAATCATTACTCATTGGATGACCGGGTGTTTGAACATAATGTGAAAACGATACGGAGGATTGCGGAGACGTTGCTTACGCAGTCACATCCGGCTGTGATGGCAACTAATCCTGCGAGGGAGCCGTTGAAGGTCATGGATACGTCTGGTTTGCCGTAGCGGATCCATGTTACGATCAGTGCTGCGAGGGTTGCGGCAGTCGCGCAGAATACAGTATGGAAAATGATAAATACGCCGATTGGAAGACCGTTGAATAATCCGTCAGCATCGGCAAGTTTGGTCGGATCTAAGAAGCCGGTTGAACCGATGATTCCGTTCCAGTCACTTCCATGCATGATTGCAAACCCGAATATAAAGAAGAAAAGACTTCCCAGGACAAAGTCCATCATATTTTTCATCAAAATGTTACCTGTGTTTTTGGCTCTTGTAAAACCGGCCTCACACATAGCAAAGCCTGCCTGCATGAAATAAACCAATATTGCACCTACAATTGTCCATACTACATTCAGAAGAAGCTCTGTTGCTGCCGTGGCTTCCATGCCGCTTTCAATTAATGCTGTTAATCCCATAATACTACCTCCTCTTTCTGTTATAAAAAAGGATACCTGATGCATCAGATGCACAGCTATCCTCATTGATAACAAATATGAATTTTTTTATTTATATGTACCATTTTGATTAAAGAGCTGCGGTACCGCGCTCATCAGTACGAATGCGGACAGCATCTTCCACTTCATACACAAAGATTTTGCCGTCGCCGTATGCTCCGGTTTGGATTTCCTCAACGATTTTCTGAATCAAAGGTTCTGCAACAGAAGGGTCAACGACTGTTTCAACTTTTACTTTCGGGAGAAGATTCACGCTGTATTCAGCTCCGCGATATATCTTTCTGTGCCCTTTTTGATTGCCGTATCCCATGATGTTGCTGATCATAACGCCGTTTGCGTTGGAAGCGTCAAGAATTGCTTTCAGGTCTTCAAGCTTCTCCGGCTGGATGATGATTTCCAGTTTTTTCATAATAACACCCTCCTTTTCTGGAAAACAAAAAGGCGCTTTCCGTGTTAGGAAAACGCCCTTGTTTTTGGATATCCGCTATTATACACAAGGGGAGTGATTTATCAAAGGTATTTTTATAAAAATTTTATAATTTGTAAATCATGAACAGAAATAAATAAAATGAGAGAAAAAAGTTGTGAAAATCGCAAGTGTAGAATATCCGAGTCAGGAGGAAGAAAAAGAGCAAAAAATAAAGAAAAAAATGACGACTGTTGACGGATAAATTGTCATTTGCTACAATAAAAAATAGGGAAAATGGTGCTGAATTAATAAGGAGGAGAAGATGGCATGATAAGTCTCACATTTGGGGAGCAAGTAAAAATTGTTTTAAGCAGAAAAGGTATGACAATCAAGGAGCTGGCAGAACAGATTGAGGAAAGAACTGGGAAAAAGATGTCCAGACAGAATCTGACACAGCGTCTTGGAAGAGATAATTTTCAAGAGCAGGATATGCGCATGATTGCAGACATTCTGGGGTGTTCGTTCCAACTCAGTATTCTTGCAAGTCAGGAAGCGGCAGAGAGGGCATCTGTAATTGAAGAAGTTCCACCGACAAGTAAAGAACTGGATAAGCTTGCAGCAAAGAAGGAAAGAAAAGCGGCACGTGCTGAAGCGAAGGAAGCGGAACGAGATATTACAGTGGGCGAGATCGTAGATATGATGGAAGAACCGCAGGAGCAGGAGGGAGAAAAAGAAGCTGCTCCGGCCACGGAACCTGTGGTAGAGCAAATGATTGATACAACGGTTGAAACAGAGACAGAAACTGTAGTAGAGGAAATATCTGAACCTGAGGAAAAGACGGCAGGCGAGGAGGAAGCAGCTAAGGAAGCTGAAGTTAAGGAAGAACTGGTTCATGGCGAGCCGGAAGAAGATGCAATCGGAGAAGAAGTGCTGGAGGAGACAGTGGCAGAAGCACCGACAGAGGAGGAAAGAATATCGGAATCTGTGATGGAAGAAGCTACGGATGTACAGCCGGAAGCAGAGCCAGAGGAAACCATGAAAGAGGAAACAGCGAAGACTGAGCATAGGGAATCGCGTTTCTCCAGAATAACAAAGATTATTTCTTCGCCAAAGAGAGAAGAAAAGCGTCACGAAAAAGCAAAAGATTTTCAGCCGATCAAGAAACGTGTGGATGAAGATGAAGATCTTGTAAATGGTGATGTGAATCCGTATACAGGTCATGAATATCAATCGAACAGTGTTCGGATGCATCCGAAGCGCATCGGTTATGTTCAGGTTTATGACCGTAAGGAACATAAATGGACAGATATGACGGAATGGGCATTCCTTGGATTTGAAGAGCGTAAAAAAGCAACGCTTGGCAAGGATTATGAACCGCCAATCTATCTGGATTAATGACAGAGGGCTGTTATGGAGTGGGAAAAGCTTTTATCAGCAAAGAGGGACCGGCAGAGTGTACATCGTGCCGGTTCTGTTAAATCTACAGATTTGCGCAGTGAATTTGAGAAGGATTATCATCGAATCATAGGAAGTGCGTCGTTCAGACGGCTTCAGGACAAAACGCAGGTATTTCCTTTGGATAAAAGTGATTTTATTAGAACGCGTCTGACTCATTCACTGGAAGTATCATCATTTGCCAAGTCTTTGGGACAGAATATCGGTGAAAATATACTGACGTATGGCCTGGATCCGGGATTTAGTCCGAGAATGAAAGAGGATATCTGTAGTATTCTTCAATGTGCAGGCCTGATTCATGATATAGGAAATCCGCCATTCGGGCATTTCGGGGAGCTTGCTATTCGGGAATGGTTTGCAGAGAATCTGGGAAAACTGGAATTTTGCGGGCAAAAGGCAGAAGAACTGTTAGAACCGCAGATGCGAGAAGATTTATATCATTTTGAAGGAAATGCGCAGGCACTGAGGCTTGTGACTAAGCTGCATTATCTCGTGGATGAACGGGGAATGAATCTGACATATGCGCTTTTGGGGAGTATAATCAAATATCCGGTTTCTTCGCTGGAAATCAGGCCGGAGAGCGGGAATATTAAGGATAAAAAGTTAGGATATTATTATGCAGACCGAGATATTTTCTATGATGTACAGGAAACGACCGGGACCAATGGATGTCGGCATCCGCTGACGTTTATTCTTGAGGCTGCTGATGATATTGCATACAAAACGGCCGATATCGAAGATTCATTTATTAAAGGATTTATTTCGTTCCATAAGCTGAGAGAAGAACTGGAAAATCTTAATACGGAGACAGGAGAAACTGGAGGTCCGTTTGATGCGTTGTATGAACTTGACAAATTCTATATGAGGGGAAAAGAGCGCGGAGAACGGAAACCAGAGGAGTATGCGGTCAAGAACTGGATTGTTCGTGTACAAGGTTTCATGATTACTTGTGCAACCGATGGGTTTACATCGAATTATGAAGCGATCATGGATGGAAGATATGAACATGATCTTTTTTATGGGACGTATGGAGAAAAACTGATGGATCTGCTTGGAAGTCTGGCATTTCGCGAGGTGTTTACTTCGGCGCAGATTTATAAAATGGAAATGAAAGAGTCGGTTATGCTGAATTTTTTGATGGATAAGTTTTCGGCAGCTGTCATGAAATTTGATAACCCTTATGAGAAACCGGGAACAATCGATAAAAGGATTATTTCTTTTATATCAGATAATTATAAAAGTGCATATTATTTTCACAGTAAAGGAAAAAGTGAATCGGAAAAGCTGTATCTCCGTCTCCTGCTTGTGACGGATTATATTTGTGGAATGACGGACAGTTATGCAAAACGTCTGTATCAAGAACTCACAGCGATTTTTTAGTCATGATTTCGGATTATTCTGAATAAGTTAGAGTAGGTATGTTTTTTGAAGGAGTGCACTCTTGCTATGAAGAAATTTATCCGGTATCTGTATGAATATCAAAATGGGAAACGAATCAGAAATGTAGGATTTGTGCGGACAGAAGAATCTGATGATTCGGCAGTGATCCAGATTTACGGACAGGGATTTCCGGTGTCGGACGGACAGACACTGGAAATCTTCCTTTTTTATCTGATGGGAAATCAGACAGTGGGAATTTATATGGGCGAAATCCCGGGAACAAGATCTGCTTTTGGGTATCGACTTGCGTATTCTGCGGAAGACGCAGGTGGTATTGATTTTTTCAACAAGATTGAAGGAATGATTCTCCGGAAGAAAAGAAACGAGGAAGAAGAATGGTATGCGGCTGTTTGGAATGAACGACGGGTTGATGTTGAAAATATGATAAGACGGGAGGAAATATTGCGGCGGGAGACGAAAGAGGAAACGAAGCAGTCGGAGAAAGAAGAATTGCCGGAAGATGTGGAGCTTTCAAAGAAAGAGGACATTCCGGAGAATCCGGAAAGCTCCGGGGAGAAAGTGCCAGCGGATACGGAGGCTCCGGAGGAAGAAGAACTGACGGAAAATGTGGAACAATCAGAGCCTGTCGAGAAGCTGGAAGATGATAGGGAGTCCTTGACGGAAGAAGTAACAGAAAAGGAAGAAGGATACAGGGAACAGATTTTCAAAATCAGCAGACAGGACCTCGCCCAGCTTCCACGCAGGGAGTGGCGTCTGGCAAACAATCATTTCCTGCTTCACGGATATCACAACTATCATCATCTGGTTTCATTTCGGAAAGATGGGAGATGCTGGCTCGGAGTTCCGGGGATTTATCATCCCAGAGAGGAATGCGCAGCCGGTGCATTTGGATTTCGGCAGTTTATGAAGCCGGAAAAAGGAGAAATGGAATGGACAGAAGGAGAACGCAGTCAGTCGGAAGATTTTGGGTATTGGTGTCGTGAAATCAGTAATGTGATAAAAAAAACGAGGAGAGAAGAGGATGAAGAGACAGCTCACTGAGGATGAAAAGTATATGAGGGAAGCAATCAGGCAGGCAAAAAAGGCATGGAAAATTGAGGAAGTACCAATTGGCTGTGTGATTGTTTATGAAGGAAAGATTATTGGACGTGGATATAACAGGCGTACCACAGATAAAAATCCGCTTGCACATGCAGAAATTCTTGCCATCAAAAAAGCTAGTAGGAAAATGGGGGACTGGAGATTGGAAGACTGCACCTTATATGTGACGTTGGAACCATGTCAGATGTGTGCAGGAGCAATCGTACAGGCACGTATGAAACGAGTCGTGGTTGGATGCATGAATCCGAAAGCAGGATGCGCCGGGTCGATACTGAATCTTCTTCAGGTTGCAAAGTTCAATCATCAGGTGGAGCTGGAAACCGGCGTACTGGAGGAGGAATGTTCTCTGATGATGAAAGGATTTTTTAAAGAGCTCCGCGAAAAGCAAAAACGAAAAAAGGAACTGGAAAAAGAAAATCTCTGATTGGAAATTGAGGACTCCAATCAGAGATTTTAATGTCTTTATTTTTTACAGTTTTTCATCGTTGAGAGTCATATTCTTGTACTCTGCAACAGAACGGTCAAATCCTTTGATATGGTTATAAAGCCAGTCAACGACATTCTTCTGAACCTGCGCAACGAAAGCCTCGGACGGACCTTCCTCTTCCTCGAGCATAGCGTGAAGTTCGGAAACGACCTGACGGAGTTCTTCATGTTTCTGCTTATGTTCAGCAATTCCCGGGTATCCGATCTCTTCCTGAAGTTTTTCTTCAGCTGAAAAATGGAAATCAGTGTAGTCTGCAAGGTAACCCAGTGTCTGGATTGCAGTTACTTTACCGGAGCTCTGCTCACAGCTCTTCAATAAGTCATTAATTTTGTCAATCAGCTCTTTATGCTGAGAGTCGATCATCTCATTACCAGTTACTAAAGTTTCGTCAAATTCTGCGTACATCGCAATCTCCTCCTTGATTTACATCGGCATTTCAGAAAAATAATATCTGAAGTCGGTTCATATTATATAGAATAAGCGTAGTTGATTATCGGGGGAAAGTCAAGTGATACTAATAAGAAAACGAGATTATTTTTCGTGCGCTGTGCGTCGAACAATTTCCCCCCAAACGGTACTCCGGCTGTAAACTCAACCCAGGCTACCTTACGGCACCCAGAAGCATCTGCTTAGTGCTGCTTCGTTCCCGACCTGACACGGTTCACAGAGATCCGCCGCGTAAGACCCAGATATCAACGCCACGAACCGGAGGCAGCTTTGACAAGAAAAGCCCTCGGCACAGCATCACCCCTACTATAGCGGATTGTAGGTACAGGGTACCGCTAACACCCCGGCTGCACGGAATATAATTGTAACTTGTTTTCGCCAAAATGTCAACGGCTATGCTTTCATTTTATAAATATTTGCCTGCAATTTCTTTGAAGCGTTCCGGATTCTTTGCATACCAGTCATCATACAGCATACCGGAAGCGGAGATCTCTTCTCCAAGGTCTTTGAAAAATGCAGGAATATCGGTTTCCAGTATCGTTCCGAGCTGTTCGCCAAAACGTTCATGATTCTCTTCATCTTCTCCGTTGACCGTCATCACAAATGCAGAGACCGGTTTCCCGTCTACTTTCTTCATACCGCCGCGGAAGCCGATTTTGCCGATTTGGTGAGTTCCGCAGGAAGATGGACAGCCGGAAATGTGAATCTGAGGAAGAACACCGTCAGCAAAATCCCATTTTCTGGATTCGTTTACCAGAGTGGCAAGGAGAGCCTGAGAGTCACGGACACCTACCTGGCAAATAGAAGCGCCGATACATGCAACGGAAGACTCGAATACGGTTCCGGCACTGTCGGATGTGATCTCCAGAATTCTCTCAGCTTCCTTTCCGGTACAGTTTATGATATATGCGCCTTCGTCCGGAGTGAGGCGAAGCTCAACACCATCCATGTCACAGATTGCTTCATAAAGGTCAACCAGTTTTTCTGGAGAAGGGCATCCGCCGAGTGGATGATACTTGACAGCGTATAAACCATTTTGCTTTTGAGCAATAATTCGGGGAGAAACCACTTCAGAACCATCGCTGCATTTTGGAGAAACGCTATCGGAGATATGAAGAGTCAGATCCGGACACTCTGCTTTTGCATCTTCTAGTTTCTTCAAATATTCTTCCGGCAGTTTGTCACCAAGCACATCCTGCATATAACGGGTTCTTGCTTTGGCACGATTCTCATAATTTCCATATGTGGTGAATAAACGAACCATTGCTTCAATATAATAGAGAATCTGGTCGGGACGGATTTTTTCAGCTACTGGAACCCCCATTTTAGGGTTGTTGCCCAGTCCACCTGCGCAGTACACGTCAAAGGTGCCGTCTTCTCTTGCGCAGAAACCAAGATCGCGGAATGTTGCGTGCGTCTGATTGGCAGGAGAATTTGAGAAACATACTTTTAATTTGCGGGGGAGTTTGACTGTTTTGATCAGCCCCATCAAGTAATCGGCAGCTGCATTGGCATATGGCATCACATCAAAATATTCGCCCTTTTCCACGCCACTCAGCGGAGAGACCATAACATTTCTTGGAAAATCACCGCCGCCTCCACGGGTCACGATGCCGGCGTCAAGCGCTGAAACGGACAGCTCACAGACTGTATCCGCGTTCAGATTGTGAAACTGGATGGTCTGACAGGTGGTAAAATGTACTTTGTCTATATGATATTTTCGGATTGCATCTGCAATAAATCCGAGCTTTTCTTTTGTGACACGTCCTCCAGATAGACGCAGACGAAGCATGCTGGATTTCCCGCCGCGCTGTGCATAGCTGCCGAATCCTCCGGAAAACCCCTTATATTCAGGAACTGTTACTTCGCCTGCATAAAATTTCCTTGTGACTGCTTCAAATTCTTCATAATCTTTTTGCCATTTGGTTGTCTGCATAGTTATACTCCTTTGATAAAGAATTTAAGATATCTATATAATAGCCAGTTTATATAAAAAAATCAATTTACTTTCAATATTTTACAAATGACTCGATTTGCTATATAGTGATGAGTAACAGCTAGTGGTAAGCGAGGAGGCAGAGTATGAAAGTTTTGTTAACTGCTATAAATGCAAAATATATACATTCTAATCTTGCTGTTTATAGTCTGAAAGCGTATGCCGAGGAGAAGATGCAAGGTACGGAGAAAGAGAATGATGTCAGGATAGAAATTGCGGAATATACGATCAATCAGCAGACGGATGAGATATTAATGGATATTTATAAAAGAAAGCCGGATATGCTATGCTTGTCATGTTATATTTGGAATTTGATCTATGTTGAAGAGATTGTGCGCGAAATACGCAAAATTTTGCCGGATGTGATCCTGTGGCTGGGGGGCCCGGAGGTATCTTATGATGCGGCAGATGTGTTGAGACGGCTCCCGGAAGTGGATGGTGTGATGATGGGGGAAGGCGAGAAGACTTTTGCAGAGCTTCTGATGCATTATAATAAAAGCAGTCGGAATCAGACAAAAGAACTGGCCGAGATTCCGGGAATCACTTATCGGCGGTTCTCAGATGTAATTCAGACGGAAGAGATAGGCGAAAATGAATGGCGGCCGGTAATGAATCTGAGTGATGTTCCGTTTGTATATCATAATATGAAAGATTTTGAAAACAAGATCATATACTACGAATCCAGCAGGGGATGTCCGTTTTCATGCAGTTACTGTCTGTCATCGGTGGATAAGTGCCTGAGATTTCGCAATTTAGAACTGGTAAAAAAGGAGCTGCAATTTTTGATTGATCATAAAGTGCCGCAAGTGAAATTTGTTGACAGGACATTCAATTGTAGTCATAACCATGCGATGACGATCTGGAGCTATATCATGGATCATGATAATGGCATTACGAATTTTCATTTTGAAGTTTCTGCGGATCTTCTGAATGAAGAGGAACTGGAACTGATGAGCCGGATGCGCCCGGGACTGATTCAGCTGGAAATTGGGGTACAGTCTACAAATCTTGAGACGATCCGTGAAATACACCGTACAATGCGTTTTGGAGAAGTGGCGCGGATCGTGAAGAGAATTCATTCATTTGGAAATATTCACCAGCACCTGGATCTGATTGCCGGGCTTCCGTTTGAAGACTATGAAAGTTTTGAAAGATCGTTTAATGATGTTTATGCTCTGCAGCCGGAGCAGCTTCAGCTGGGATTTTTAAAAGTGCTGAAAGGATCCTATATGGAAGAACATAAAGAAGAATATGAACTGGCTGCGAAAAGTCTTCCGCCTTATGAAGTGCTGCACACAAAGTGGCTGCCCTATGATGATATACTACGACTTAAAGGAATTGAAGAGATGGTTGAAATGTATTATAACAGCAGACAGTTTTGCCATAGTTTACCGTATATCATCCGTTTATATGAAAGCCCATTTGCTTTTTTTGAGGATCTGAGCCGCTTTTATGAAGAAAGAGGAATGAATCTTGTGAGCCATTCCAGAGTAACTCGTTATGAGATACTTCTGGATTTTACAGAAGAACGGGATCCCGAACATACGGAGGAATATCGACAGTTGATGACGTTGGATTACTTCCTTCGGGAAAATGCGAAAAACCGGCCGGAATTTGCAGGAGAAGAACGAATTTCAAAAGAAGAGGAAAAGGAATTCTATGATCAGGAAGCAAAGAAACACCGGTATCTGGCTGGATATGAGGACTACGACAGAAGGCAACTGCGAAAAATGACACATCTCGAAGCGTTTTCCTTTGATGTGCTTGGAAATATGAGTTCCAGACGGGTGATTCTGTTGTTTGACTATCAGAACAGGAGTCCGCTGAATCATGAGGCAGCGATTCATACGATCTGTGAAGAGGTCTATGAAAAAAGCGAGGCTTGTGTATTGCAAAAATGAGGCAAAGAGTATAAAATGTAAAGAAATATGCATGTAGAGGTGAAAACAATGTTCAATCGTAAAAAGACACAGAGAGCAGCAGCAGTGATCATCCTCGTAGTCATTGCGGCGATGGTGGTTACGATGGTACTGCCGTATTTGATTTAGGAGCGGTAAAACAAGAAGTGCAGCAAAGAGGGGAAACTGGCAATGCCGAAGCGTAAAAGAAAACCGCATTTGAGCAAAAAAGCGAGAAGAAGGAAAAGACAGAGAATCGCCTATCTAAGCGGTTTGTTTTTGCTGTGTATTTTGCTGGTTTGCGGTATCTCTTATGGTTTGCTTTATCGTTATGTGAATAAAACAGAGGAAGATAAAATCAGTAATCATATCTATATAGGGAAAGTAGAACTGTCTGGTATGACAAAAGAGCAGGCAAAAGATGCTGTAGAGAAAAAGATGGCGGAATACAGACAGCTCAAAGTAACTCTCAAAGTTGGAGAACAGACCGCTAAGACAACACTTGGTGATCTGGGAATTGAAATGAAAGATGTGGATAAGCTGATAGAAGAGGCAGTCTCTTATGGGAAAGAGGGATCAGTCTGGAAGCGTTTCCGGCAGATCCGGAAGCTGGGAAAAAATGAACTGGTGCTTGACGACACGTATCAGCTGGATGGAGAGAGTGCAAAATCAGTTTTAACTGAAAAGGCGCTTCCTATGGAGACGCGTGCTGTGGATGCTACGATTACTCATAAAGGTTCCGGATTTGAGATTACGGATGAGGCGGCGGGAAATAAGATTAAAATCGAAGAATCTCTGGCGAATCTTGAAAAATATTTAAATGAAAAATGGAAATATAAAGAAATTACGCTGGAACTGGTTCAGGAATCGGAAGCACCTTCGGTGACAAGAGCAGATCTGGAATCAATCCGGGATGAACTGGGGTCTTATTCCACACAAGCCGGATACGGTGACCGGGTGAAAAATATCCGAAGAGCAGCAGAGCTTCTCAATGGAACACTTTTGATGCCGGGCGAAGAACTCTCGGTAGAACAGACCTTGGCACCGTATACAGAAGAGAATGGATATGTGGCCGGCAGCGCTTATGAGAACGGGCAGGTCGTTCAAAATATCGGAGGAGGTCTCTGTCAGGTATCTACGACGCTGTATAACGCGGTTCTTTATTCGGAACTGGAAGTTACTGAGCGATGTGCACATTCTATGATCGTCAATTATGTGGAGCCATCGAGGGATGCGGCAATTGCAGAAGGTGTGAAAGATTTTAAATTTAAAAATAATTATGATACCCCGATCCTGATTGAGGGATACGTTGACAGTAATAATAAGGTCTGGTTCTATATTTACGGAAAAGATACCAGGGCCGAAGGCCATTCAGTAGAATTTGAAAGTGAAACACTCGAGCGCACAGAATATTCGAAGAAATATGTAGAAGATCCGGATAGTGCGATCGGTTCGATGGAAGAAGAGGGAATAGCAATCAATGGACGTACGGCAAGGCTTTGGAAAGTTGTTTATGAGAATGGACAGGAGGTCAGTCGCGACGTTATTAATAACAGTACATATAAAGCTTCGGAAGTAACAGTGAAAGTCGGAACGGCTTCGGGAAGTGCAGAAGCATCCAAGCTGATAAGAACTGCAATTCAGAGTCAGAATGAAGATAAGATCCGGGAAGCTGTAAGTGAGGCAAGAACACTTCAGAGTGGTTCCGGGGAAGGAGAATAGCGGATGAAACCGGGAAAGATATCGCAGACCGTATACAGACGGTCCGTCTTGAAACAATTGAATACAGACGTACATGCGGCATTTTTTCCGCCGGCTAAGGAGGAGTGCTGTTATGGGATTAAGGCTGATCCGGGTGAGATGATTCTTTCATCTGGCGTTTCTCTCTATGGCAATGAAAAAGATTTGTGTGTGTTTGCCATAGCACAGGTATGTAATGCGCTTGCGACAAGAGGAGCATCACCGAAAGGAGTCAGCATTCAGATCATGTTGCCTGAATTTGCGTATGAATCCAGACTGAAAGCGATGATGCAGACATCTTCGGAAGCTGCAAAAGAATATGGCATAGAGATTCTTGCGGCAGACGTACAGAATGTTCCTGGAATAAAGACGACGATCGTGAACGTGACGGCAGTGGGAACGACAAAGAGAATACTGCAGAGCTGCAAGGCGCCTGCAGGGCAGGATATTGTGCAGATCAAGTGGATCGGTCTGGAGGGAACGTTAAGAATATTAAAGGCCAGACAGGAAAGTCTTGCTAAGCATTTTCCATCTGCGTTTTTGA
Source organism: Bariatricus sp. HCP28S3_A4 (assembly GCF_052066395.1). Lineage (NCBI taxonomy): Bacteria > Bacillati > Bacillota > Clostridia > Lachnospirales > Lachnospiraceae > Bariatricus > Bariatricus sp. HCP28S3_A4. Next base: position 12,819 of record NZ_JBQHSE010000030.1, read on the forward strand.
AACAGACTGCGTCTTATGAAAAAGAGCTCATTTCGCTCAAAGAAATGAAAGCTGCTGATGCCATAGGCGTATCTGCCATGCATCAGATTGGAGACGGTGGAATCCTTGCGGCACTCTGGGAACTGGCAGAAGGAGCGGATATCGGTCTTTCTGTAGACATGAGGAGGATTCCCGTAAAACAGGAAACAATCGAAGTGTGTGAATATTTTCATCTCAATCCTTATCAGCTTACCAGTACGGGAAGTATCCTGGTAATTACGCCGAAAGGGGAAGAGTTGGCAGATACGCTTACAAGGGAAGGAATGGCGGCAGCCGTGATCGGACATACGACGGCGGGCCGTGAAAGAATCATCCTGAACCAGGGAGAAATACGGTATATTGATCGCCCTGCACCGGATGAATTGACGAAGATTTTAATTTAGACGGGATCGACATGACCCGTTATCGGATATTCTGGAGGATAGAATCATGGAAAATAAAGAAACAAGAAGAGCAATTCTGAATTATATTGAGCGTAATAGCAAAGCGAACCTTGGCGAACTTGCTATTATGCTGGGAACGGATGAAGTAACGGTAGCAAATGAGATTGCCGCTATGGAGAAGGAAAAGATCATTTGTGGATATCATACGATTATTGACTGGGATAAAGCAGGTTCAGATATGATTACGGCATTGATCGAAGTAAGAGTGACCCCGCAGAGAGATCAGGGCTTTGATAAAATTGCTGAGAGAATTTACAATTTTCCGGAAGTGACTGCTGTGTACCTGATTTCAGGCGGTTATGATCTGATGGTCATTCTGGAAGGATGGACATTGAAAGGGGTATCTCAGTTTGTGTCTGAGAAACTGGCGCCGATCGAATCAATTATTGGAACATCTACATATTTTATCTTGAAGAAATATAAAGACCATGGAACCATCATGGTACCGCAGAAGAAGGAAGAAAGGATGTTGGTGACACCGTAATGAGAAATCCATTATCACAGAAAGTAGTACAATTAGAACCATCAGGGATTCGTAAGTTTTTTGATATTGTAAATGAAATGAAGGATGCGATTTCACTGGGCGTTGGAGAACCGGATTTTGATACGCCATGGAGAATCCGTGAAGAAGGAATCTATTCGTTGGAAAGAGGACGTACATTTTATACATCGAATGCAGGGCTTAAGGAACTGAAGATCGAGATTGCAAATTATCTGAAAGACAGGGTAAATGTAGAATATGATCCTTATCACGAAGTCCTCGTGACTGTAGGAGGCAGTGAAGCGATTGATATGATGTTTCGTGCTATGCTGGATCCGGGAGATGAAGTGTTGATACCGCAGCCGAGTTATGTGTCCTATCTTCCGTGTGCATTTATGGCAGACGGAGTGCCGGTTGTAATTCCCCTGAAGAACGAGAATCAGTTTAAACTGACGGCAGAAGAACTGGAAGCGGCGATTACACCGAAGAGCAAGATTCTGGTCATGCCGTTCCCGAATAATCCCACGGGAGCAATTATGACTTCCGAGGATCTGAAGCCGATTATGGATGTGGTGATCAAGCATGATCTGTTTGTGCTCTCGGATGAAATCTACTCTGAATTAAGTTATATGGGAGATCATGTTTCCATTGCAAGTTTTCCGGGAATGAAAGAAAGAACGATTCTGGTTAACGGCTTTTCAAAGGGGTTTGCCATGACCGGATGGAGATTGGGGTATGCCTGCGGACCGGCAGAAATCATTGCACAAATGACAAAGATTCATCAGTATGCAATTATGTGCGCACCGACAAACAGTCAGTATGCAGCAGTGGAAGCGCTCAGAAACTGCCGCGGAGAAGTGGCTAAGATGCGCGAAGCTTATAATCAGAGAAGACGTTTTCTGGTTCATGAATTGAGAAGAATGGGATTGGAATGTTTTGAACCATACGGTGCTTTTTATATTTTCCCAAGTATCAAGGAATTTGGAATGACTTCGGAAGAATTCGCCACAAGATTCCTTGAAGAGGAGAAGGTGGCGGTCGTTCCGGGCACCGCTTTCGGAGCCAGCGGAGAAGGATTCGTGAGAATTTCTTATGCATATTCTCTGGAAGATCTGAAAGAAGCGCTTGGACGTCTGGAACGGTTTATTACAAGGCTACGTACACAGAAAATAAAAGAAGTCTAACTTTTATGACAGAGGAGAACTGGGATGCTGAATATTGTATTGTTTGAACCGGAGATACCTGCGAATACAGGCAATATTGGCCGCACCTGTGTTGCGACGAACACCAGGCTGCATCTGATAGAACCACTTGGCTTTAGGTTGGATGAGAAAAGCCTGAAGCGTGCGGGAATGGATTACTGGAAGGATCTGGATGTTACCACATATATCGATTACCAGGATTTTATGGAGAGGAATCCGGGAGTGAAGATTTACATGGCGACCACGAAATCTCCGAATTTATATACGGACGTGCATTATGAGCCTGACTGCTACATTATGTTCGGAAAAGAAAGCGCCGGAATTCCTGAGGAGATTCTGATTCATCATAAAGAGGATTCGATACGGATCCCGATGGTAGGAGACATTCGTTCATTGAATCTGGGAAATTCTGTCGCGATTGTATTGTATGAGGCGTTGAGACAGAACGGATTTGCGGGGATGAATACAGAGGGACATCTTCACAGACTGGAATGGGATGTATAAGAAGAAAGGTTTTGCATCGTAAAATAACAGTCGGGAAACAGATAAGAACTTGTCTGTTCCCCGACTGTTTTAATGTGTTGAAAAATCTTATCCTTACTGCTCAGGATTACTTTTGCGAGTCGGAATGTAGAAATCAGGATGTTCACCCAGCCATGTGGTCTGAGGCATACAGGTCATGATCCACATATCTTCTTCGGAAATAGAAAAATCAAAGATATCCATATTACTCTTCATATGTGCTTCGGTAGAAGCTTTTGGAATCGGAATGATTCCTTTTTGAAGAAGAAAACGGAGGTTGATCTGAGGAATACTTTTTTGATATTTTTTAGCGAGCTTCGCAAGAAGTGCATTCCCGGCTAAAGCATTTTCGCGGCCTCGTCCGAGCGGGCTCCAAGCCATCGGACGGATATCGTGGGCGAGTAAGTAGCTGACGGCTGCTTCCTGAGAATACCCGGGATGAAGTTCCAACTGGTCGACCACCGGTTTTATTTTGCATCCGGAAAGTAGATTGTCCAGGTGATGCGGAAGGAAATTGCTGCACCCAAGACTCCTGATTTTACCCTCTGCATGCAGATCTTCCAGCGCCCGCCAGGTTTCCAGGTCCAATTCTTTCCAGTTTTCATTTTCGTCGCCGGTCTGGCGTGGCCAATGGATCAGGTAAAGATCCAGATAATCCATCTGAAGACGATCCAGCGTTGCTTCAAATGCCCTTTTGGCATTTTCATAGCCCATTTCATCGATCCATAATTTGCTTTCAATAAAAAATTCTTCACGTGGAATACCACTTTCTTTGATAGCCTGACCGAGCACTCTTTCTGTCTCATAGATGGAGGCCGTGTCAAAGAAACGGTATCCGGTTCGGATGGCAGTGCGGATGATTTCCAGATTGTCTCCGTCTTTCTCATTGTAAGTTCCGAAGCCGAAGCAGGGGAGTGATGTACCGTTGTTTAACGTATAACAGTCATTAATTGAATTCATATGCAACCTCTTTTCAAAAAAATCTGATTTTATTTTAAATGTAAGACAGAAAAAATGCAAGTTTTATTATGTACGCAAAAAAGAACAATTATTTGCTATCTTTCTATGATTTTACCAAAATACATCCCTTGTTTCGGACAACATTTTTTAAAAAATGTATAAAAAAAATTAAGCTTTAGAATTAAATTGCTAGACATCGGACACGAAAACAGATATAATAGGATACAGAGAAATTTCAGAAAGTGGGGAATCGGTATGAATTATAAACAAAGTGTGTTCCGTACTTTAGCCTTAATTTCACAGGTGGGTATAAGTATACTGGTCCCTATTTTGTTGTGCACGTTTCTCGGAGCATGGCTGGAGGAGAGAATATCTTTTCCGGTTTTTATCCCATTAATTATTGTTGGTGTGCTGGCGGGGGGAAGAAATGCATATTATTTAGTCAGGCATGCAAATGAAGATCCGGAAGACAGAAAAGAGTAGGATTGGCAGGAAGAAGGGAACGGGTATGGAGAGATCAGATGAGAGAGTGTTGAAAGACATGATCATGACCATGGTCATATACGGAATTATAGCACAGATTATCTGTCTGTTTATACCGGGAGATCATCTGAGGATGGCGGCAGGGCTCTGGATCGGAGTCGCGACCGGAATCGGGATGGCAATCCATATGAAGCAGTCTTTGGATGAGGCATTGTATCTTGACGAGAAGGGCGCCTCAAAGTACATGCAGAAAGCGTATGCGAAAAGGTATATTGCAGTGATCATTCTGTTTATAGGAGTCACATACTTTAACCTTGTTAATATATTAACGCTTATTGCAGGAGTAATGGGATTAAAAGTTGCAGCATATTCGCAGCCGATTATGCACAAACTTTTTCAAAAGCTTAAAAAATCTTAAGTAAAGGAGGTTAAAAATGTGGGGAATAGCTTAGGGATACTGGCGGCGAAAGAACCGGATTTCCAAATCCACGGTCTCGTCAAGTTCGAACTGTTTGGACAAGAGCTTTGGCTAACCACCACCCATGTCAGTATCTTGATCGTTATTGCGTTAATGCTGATATTTGCGCTGGTTGTCCGTTCTAAGCTAAGTAATGCGGAAGGCAAGCCGGGAGCGTTACAGAATGTTGCGGAGTTTATTGTTGAAATGCTCGACAATATGACATACGGCAGCATGGGCAAGGAACTGGGAACAAAGTACCGGAATTACATTGGAGTGCTGTTCCTGTTCCTGATCGTATCGAATATTTCCGGACTTTTAGGACTCAGGCCGCCAACGGCAGATTATGGCGTTACATTGCCGCTTGGTCTTATCAGTTTTACTTTGATTCAGTACAACAATATCAAGTACAACAAAGCCGGAGCATTTACGAGTTTGTTCCAACCGTTGCCACTCTTGTTCCCGATTAATCTGATCGGTGAGATCGCAGTGCCGATTTCGCTTTCACTGCGTTTGTTTGGTAACGTGCTTTCCGGAACGGTTATCATGGGACTCTTATATGGACTGTTATATAAGATTACATGGGGCTGGCCGGGAATTTTACACGTATACTTTGACCTGTTCTCAGGTTGTATTCAGGCATACGTGTTTGCAATGCTGACAATGGTATTTATTAAAGACAAGGTACCCGATTAGCAGATGCTGAAAAAAATTCAAATCCAGAAAGAGATTAAGACAAAAAGAAAACAGGAGGAAGATTATTATGAATATTTCTAATGAAGGTTTAATTTTAGCGTGTTCAGCAATTGGAGCAGGTCTTGCGATGATCGCAGGTATCGGACCTGGAGTTGGACAGGGTATCGCTGCCGGACATGGTGCATCAGCAGTAGGACGTAATCCGGGAGCAAAATCTGACGTAACATCTACCATGCTTTTAGGACAGGCCGTAGCAGAGACAACCGGTCTTTATGGTCTGGTTATCGCATTGATTCTCTTATTCGCTAACCCACTGCTTGGAAAACTGTAAAAAGAGTGGTTATGCCTTGAAAAAATAAGAGAAAGGAGGCCAGGCTTTGGAGCGTTTATTTAACTTGGATGCGCAGCTTCTTTTTGATGCAGCCGTAATGGCCTGCAGTATGTTTGTACTGTTCACATTACTCTCTTATCTGTTATTCGATCCGGTTCGTAAGGTTCTGGAAGATCGTCGGAAGAGAGTTGCAGCGGAGCAGGAAACTGCAAAGAAAGAAAAAGAAGAAGCTATCGTATATAAAGAAGAATATGAGCAGAAATTAAAAGAAGTCGATAAAGAAGCTCAAGAAATCCTGAGTGAAGCCCGCAAGAAAGCGATGAAAAACGAAGCAAAGATCATCGCTGAGGCGAAGGAAGAGGCGGCTCGCATTATTGAACGCGCGAATGTTGAAATTGAACTGGAGAAGAAACGTGCTCTGGATGATATGAAGCAGGAGATGATCTCGATCGCGTCTATGATGGCTGGAAAGGTTGTTGCAGCTTCCATTGACACTAGTGTTCAGGATAGTCTGATTGATGAGACATTAAAAGAAATGGGTGAACAGACATGGCTAAGTTAGTATCAAAGGTTTACGGCGACGCCCTGTTTGAAGCTGCCCGTGAAGCCGGACGTATGGATGATATGTATGAGGAGGTTTTGGAACTTCAGAAGCTTCTTCAGGCAAACGAAGAACTCCAGAAGATGATGGAGAATCCGAAAGTCATACGTGAGGATAAGGAAAATGTCATTGAAACCGTCTTCCGCGGTCGGATTTCCGATGAGATCGTGGAATTGATGAAACTGATGATTGCCAAAGGGCGTTACAGTAACATTGAATCCGTGTTCGATTATTTTATCGGACTGGTAAAAGAAGAAAAGAAAATCGGAATTGCCTATGTGACAACAGCGGTAGAGCTGACAGATGGGCAGAAGGATGAGATAGTCAGACGGCTGCTTGAAACAACAAGATATGAATCATTTGAAATGAATTATGCGGTTGATGCATCATTGATCGGCGGAATGGTTATTTGTATCGGTGACCGTGTTGTGGATTCAAGTATCAAGACAAAGCTGTACGAGCTGTCAAAGAGCCTGAGAAAGATACAGGTTTGATTTATCCTTGAAAATTTAGAGAAAGAAGGTGGATTCGCTCCATGAACTTAAGACCAGAAGAGATTAGTTCTGTGATTAAAGAACAGATTCAGAGATACGCGTCTGAGCTTAATGTTTCTGACGTGGGAACCGTTATTCAGGTAGCGGATGGTATTGCGCGTGTCCACGGCCTTGAAAATGCGATGCAGGGAGAACTTCTGGAGTTCCCTTCTGAAGTATATGGTATGGTGCTGAACCTGGAGGAAGACAACGTTGGTGCCGTTCTTCTGGGAGATCACAAGAACATTAATGAAGGGGATACCGTTAAGACGACCGGACGAGTTGTTGAGGTTCCGGTAGGCGACTGCATGCTGGGTCGTGTAGTAAATGCACTTGGACAGCCAATTGATGGCAAAGGACCGATTCAGGCGGAGAATTACCGTCAGATCGAACGAGTAGCACCGGGTGTTATTACCCGTAAATCAGTAGATACCCCTCTGCAGACCGGTATCAAAGCGATCGACTCCATGATTCCGATCGGACGTGGACAGCGTGAGCTTATCATCGGTGACAGACAGACCGGTAAGACTGCCATTGCGATTGATACGATTATCAATCAGAAAGGGCAGGGAGTAAAATGTATCTATGTAGCAATCGGACAGAAGGCTTCTACCGTTGCTAACATTGTAAAGACACTGGAGAGCTATGGCGCTATGGATTACACCACCGTAGTAGCTGCGACAGCAAGTGAACTGGCACCTCTGCAGTACATTGCACCATATTCAGGATGTGCAATGGGTGAAGAATGGATGGAGAAGGGCGAAGACGTTCTGATCGTTTATGATGACTTGTCCAAACATGCAACTGCATACCGTACACTTTCCTTGCTGCTTCGTCGTCCGCCAGGACGTGAGGCTTATCCTGGAGACGTTTTCTATCTGCATTCAAGACTTCTGGAAAGAGCTGCGCGTCTTTCTGATGAACTTGGCGGAGGTTCTCTTACTGCACTTCCGATCATCGAGACTCAGGCAGGTGACGTATCAGCTTACATTCCGACCAACGTAATTTCAATTACAGATGGTCAGATCTATCTGGAAACAGAAGCTTTCAATGCCGGTTTCCGTCCGGCTATCAACGCGGGTCTTTCTGTATCACGAGTTGGTGGTTCCGCACAGATCAAGGCTATGAAGAAGATTGCAGGTACGATCCGTACAGACCTTGCTCAGTATCGTGAGCTGGCATCTTTCGCCCAGTTCGGTTCTGATCTTGACGCTGATACGGCAGAACGTCTTGCACAGGGCGAGCGTGTTCGTGAAATTCTGAAGCAGCCACAGTATCAGCCGATGCCGGTTGAATACCAGATTATTATCATTTACGCTGCTGTTAAGAAGCTGATTCTTGATATCCCGGTTGAGGATGTTCTTCGTTTTGAAAAGGGATTATTTGAATATATTGACACAAAATATCCGGAAATTCCAGAATCTATCAGAACAAAGAAAGTTATGACTGAGGAAGTAGAAGAGACACTGAAGAAGGCAATCAGCGAATTTAAAAAAGAATTCTAGGAAGAGGTGACAGATCATGGCATCTATGAGAGATATCAAGCGGCGTCGGACCAGTATCCAGAGTACGCAGCAGATTACAAAAGCCATGAAGCTTGTTTCTACCGCTAAATTACAGAAAGCAAGAAGCCGTGCCGAGGATTCGAAAGCATATTTTAATTGTATGTACCAGACAATGACCTCATTGCTTGCCAAAGCAGGCAATCTCGATCATCCGTATGTAAAATCAAATGGTTGCGAGAAAAAAGCGATCGTTGTAGTTACTTCTAACCGAGGTCTTGCCGGAGGGTACAATTCAAATATCGTAAGACTGATTACCGGCAGTGATTTTAAGAAAGAGGACGTTCGCATTTATGCGGTCGGAGGAAAGGGACTGGAACTGCTGAAGCACAGAGGGTACGAAGTGGTTGCCGATTATTCGGAGATCATTGAAGAACCGGTTTATGATGATGCGAAAGTAGTTGCAACCCGACTTCTTGACGATTTTGCCAAGGGCGAGATCGGAGAGATTTACCTTGCCTATACTTTCTTTAAAAATACGGTCAGCCATATACCGACTCTGATGAAAGTGCTTCCGGTTGAAGCACAGGAGGCAGAGGAAGGGGAAGAGGAAGCAAATGCAGTGGACAAGATTACTCCGATGAATTTCGAACCGGAGGAAGAGGAAGCTGTCCGGCTTCTTGTTCCAAAGTATATCAGCAGCATTCTGTATGGCGCTTTTATAGAAGCGGTTGCAAGTGAAAATGGTGCCCGTATGCAGGCAATGGATTCTGCTACAAGCAATGCAGAAGAAATGATTAATGATTTGGAATTGAAATATAACAGAGCACGTCAGGGTGCTATTACTCAGGAACTTACGGAGATTATTGCCGGTGCGGAAGCAATCGGTTAGTAATCAAGCAAGGGCCTTGTAAGTAAGGAGGAAAAAATGGCAGATAAGAATATAGGGAAGATCACCCAGGTTGTCGGTGCCGTACTTGACCTCAAGTTTTCAGAAGGAAAATTACCGGAAATCAACGAAGCGGTTGAAATTACGAGAAAAGACGGAAGAATCCTTGTGGTAGAAGTTGCACAGCATCTGGGTGACGACACAGTAAGATGTATTGCCATGGATTCAACGGACGGTCTGGTTCGCGGTATGGATGCCGTTGCAACCGGAGGACCGATTTCCGTACCAGTTGGCGAAGCAACACTTGGCCGTATCTTCAACGTACTTGGTAAGCCAATCGACGAAAAGCCTGCACCGGAAGATGTAGAGTATATGCCGATTCACAGAAAAGCTCCAAGTTTTGAAGAACAGGCAACAGAGACCGAGATGCTGGAGACCGGTATCAAAGTCGTTGACCTTCTTTGCCCATATCAGAAGGGTGGAAAGATCGGTCTGTTTGGAGGTGCCGGAGTAGGAAAAACGGTACTTATCCAGGAACTTATTACAAATATTGCAACAGAACATGGTGGCTATTCTGTATTTACAGGTGTAGGTGAACGTACCCGTGAGGGAAATGACTTATATGGTGAAATGACAGAATCCGGAGTTATTAAGAAAACGGCCATGGTATTCGGACAGATGAACGAACCGCCTGGAGCGCGTATGAGAGTAGGTCTTACCGGACTGACTCTTGCTGAATACTTCCGTGATAAAGGTGGAAAGGACGTACTTCTTTTCATCGACAATATTTTCCGTTTCACACAGGCAGGTTCTGAGGTATCTGCGTTGCTTGGACGTATGCCTTCAGCCGTAGGTTACCAGCCGACACTGCAGACAGAGATGGGGGCTCTTCAGGAGCGTATTACTTCAACAAAGAGTGGTTCTATCACATCCGTACAGGCTGTATATGTACCGGCCGATGACTTGACTGACCCGGCTCCGGCTACAACATTTGCCCATCTGGATGCGACGACCGTACTTTCACGTGCTATCGTAGAACTTGGTATTTATCCGGCTGTAGACCCGCTGGAGTCTACATCCCGTATTCTCGACCCGCATATTGTTGGCGAGGAACACTATAAAGTTGCCCGTGGTGTACAGGAGATTCTTCAGAAATACAAAGAACTGCAGGATATTATCGCAATTCTTGGTATGGATGAGCTTTCAGAAGAAGATAAGCTGGTTGTATCTCGTGCTCGTAAGATTCAGAGATTCCTGTCCCAGCCGTTCCATGTAGCTACGCAGTTCACCGGCCTGGAGGGACGTTATGTTCCGATCAGCGAGACGATTCAGGGCTTCAAGGAAATTCTGGAAGGAAAGCATGATGATATTCCGGAAGGATATTTCCTGAATGCAGGTAATATTGATGACGTGCTTGCCCGTGTGAAATAGGAGGGACGTCCTATGGCAGAAAAGTTTAAACTGAGTATCATTTCTCCGGACAGAGTGTTCACAGAAGGCGAAGCTGAATTCCTGGAATTCACAAGCACAGAAGGAGAGCTCGGTATCTATGCTCAGCATATACCGCTTACGACCATTCTGGAACCGTGTGTGATGAAAATTCACAATGAAGGGGAAGTGAAGAAAGCAGCAATTCTTGGAGGATTTGTAGAAATCCTGAAAGATAAGATTACCGTACTTGCTGAAGATGCCCAGTGGCCGGATGATATTGATGTAGCCCGTGCAAAAGCGGCAAAGAAACGCGCGGAAGATCGGCTTACTGCAAAACAGGAAGGAACAGATATGCTTCGTGCAGAAGCGGCACTGAAACGTGCAATTGCACGAATCAATACGGTGGATTAATAAGAATAAAAGGGAGCTTTTGGCTCCCTTTTGTTTTACGATTATTTAGCCTGATACGGAGGATCTGCAGGATAACCGCTCCCGATTTTTTGCATGGCACGTTGTACGGAATCTCTGGAATTTTTCCAGTCAGCATCTTGAAAACGATAATCAAATTTCTTTTGGAACCAGTCGATATCCTCCTGTATACGTTCCAGATTCTTTTCCATCTGAGGGAAGAGAATCGAACGCAGTTCTTCCTGCTTTTTATCATTTAAGTAAAGCGAGGAAGCGTCCAGCAGTTCCGCAAAATGTGTAAGACAAAACCCTTTGCTGCTCTTTACAAGCTCCATGAATTCAGGTTCCCCCTTTTTAAAAAGTTCAAAAAAAGTTGCCAGATAGCGGTCATGAGTCTGATGCATATAGTCACAGATATAACAAGAATGATTCTGCTTTTGGATCCATATGCTGACGTTATTGCTTCCGCTGACTGCGGAAGTGTTTTTGCGGAAACGATCAGCCAGATTTGGTTTGGCGGAAGAGGAATAGTTCTTCATTTCCTTTTTTAGTTCACCGGTGAGCTTTTTCAAATGAGTTTCCAGAATTAAAGCACTGCCAAGCCTGTTCCCATAAGAAAACATTTTTTGATAGTGTTCACGACAAAAACCGGCTTGATCGGTTGCAGCGCGAATATCATCGCGCATATAGGATGCGCCTGACCCAAGAACAAAATCGAGGGCATGTTGTTCGAGGTCTCTTTCAATGAAACAAAACGGGCATTCATCATTTGCACGAAATGCATCCATTAAGGGAATAGTGTATAATTGTTCTTTCATATGTAAATTCCTTTCAGTAAAATGAGATAAAGAGTTTATATAATATTTATTTTACTTTATTGGATATCGTTATACAATCATGTTATTATAAGATGATAAAAATAAATTGAAAAGTTAGATAGATGGAACGGAGGAATAGGATGAAATCGTTGGTTATTGCCGAGAAACCGTCTGTAGCCCGTGATATTGCACGGGTATTAAAGTGCAGTAAAAAGCTGAATGGAGCAATTGAAGGAAATAGGTATATTATAACCTGGGGGTTGGGACACCTGGTAACGCTGGCAGATCCGGAAGATTATAATGTGAAATATAAAGAATGGAAGATGGAACATCTTCCTATGATGCCCAATCCCTTTAAATTAGAAGTAATCGGACAGACCGGAAAACAATTTTCAGCAGTCAAGAACCAGATTCACCGAAAAGATGTAGAGGAAATTATTATCGCTACAGATGCAGGGAGAGAGGGAGAACTGGTGGCCCGTCTGATCCTTGAAAAAGCGGGGAGTAAGAAACCGATTAAACGTCTGTGGATATCCTCTGTTACAGACAAAGCGATTTCTGACGGATTTGCGCATCTGAAAAATGGGCATGACTATGATTCGCTGTATGATGCGGCAATGTGCCGGGCAGAAGCTGACTGGCTGGTCGGAATTAATGCTACGCGTGCGTTAACCTGTAAATATAATGCACAGCTTTCCTGTGGTCGTGTTCAGACACCGACACTGGCTATGATTGCAAAAAGAGAAGCACAGATTAAGGAATTTAAGCCGGTTCCATTCTATGGAATGACGGCAAAAACGGGCGGACTGACATTAACATGGCAGGATCAAAAATCAAAAAGTTACCGGTCATTTGATAAAGAGCGAATGGAGAAACTGGTGTCGCAGCTTAGAGGGGAAGAAGCTGTAGTGACTGCGATTAAAAAGACACCGAAGAAAACACCGGCTCCGCTATTGTATGACCTTACAGAGCTTCAGCGAGATGCAAATAAAAAATATGGTTTTTCTGCCAAGGAAACACTGAATATTATGCAGCGATTATACGAAAATCATAAGGTGCTTACTTATCCGAGAACAGATTCACGCTATCTGAGCAGCGATATTATACCGACTCTGAAAGACAGGCTGGCAGCATGTCAGACAGGCCCTTATCGGAAAATGGCTCTCATGGCATCCAAACAGACTCTGCCGGGAAAACCTGCGTTTGTAAATGACGCAAAGGTATCGGATCATCATGCCATTATTCCGACTGAGCAATCGGCACAGTTAAGTCATATGACAAATGAGGAATGGAAAATATATGATCTGGTAGTAAGAAGGTTTATGGCAGTGTTCTTTCCTCCGTTTCAATATGAACAGACTCAGGTAACTGTAGAAATTGCAGGAGAGCATTTTGTTGCGTCCGGCAAAATAATAAAGAGTCAAGGATGGAAGGAAGTGTATGGAGATCTTCAGACGACGGAGGACGAAACGGAAAATGAAGAGGATCGAAGCTTAAAAGATCAGACTTTGCCGGAGATAGAAGAAGGAGATCGTTTGCCGGAACTGTATATTTCTATGACAGAAGGAAAGACAAAGCCGCCGGCTCCATTCAACGAGGCAACTCTGCTTTCCGCTATGGAGAATCCGATCGCTTTTATGGAATCCCACGACAAGAAAATGGCGCAGACTCTGGGAGAGACAGGCGGACTCGGAACGGTTGCCACAAGAGCAGATATCATTGAAAAATTATTCGGAAGTTTTCTTCTGGAAAAACGAGGGAAAGATATTTATCTCACATCCAAGGCAAAACAGCTTTTGGAATTGGTTCCGGAAGAACTGAAAAAGCCGGAACTTACAGCTGATTGGGAAATGAAACTGTCACGTATTGCAAAAGGACAGATGAAGAAACAGACATTTATGAAAGAGATTGAAGGATATACGCAAGAAATTCTGGATGAGATCAAATGTGGTGAGGGAACTTTCCGTCATGATAACTTGACAAATACAAAATGCCCCAGATGCGGAAAACGTATGCTGGCAGTAAAAGGCAAAAACAGTGAGATGCTGGTTTGTCAGGACAGAGAATGCGGATATCGCGAGACGGTTGCAAAGACGACAAATGCTCGCTGTCCTGTATGTCATAAGAAAATGCAGCTCCGCGGAAAAGGTGAAAGTCAGATTTTTGTATGTGTTTGCGGGCACAAAGAAAAACTGACAGCATTCCAGGAAAGGCGTAAAAAAGAAGGCGCCGGTGTCAGCAAAAAAGATGTGCAGAAATATCTGAAAAAGCAGAAGGAAGAACCGGTCAACAACGCATTTGCAGATGCATTTGCCAAATTGAATCTCAAATAGAAAGCAAAGCACCATCTGACACGATTCACATATAATAAAGTATATTCTGATGAAATGGAAGTGCCTGAGATGGACATAAAGATGCCTTATTATATGACATATCCGATGCCGTTTCTGTTTGATGATGAAAAGGAAGCAGATCGTGATTATGAATACCTGAGAAGCATGTATCCGGAACTTGCAAAGCAGATTATCCCTTATGTTGAGGAAGAATGCGATCGGTTGGATTATGAAGGAAGTATGATTTTTGATGAATATCCGGATAAACTTCAACTCCGTTTAATCTGTAGCAGAGTTTATGAAAAAGTAATGGAACAAGAGAAAATCAAGGAATTCTCTCTGGAGGATAATCAGATACAAGAGCAGGTGAGAAGACCGGTCCGGAGTCGCAGAAAACCAGACCGGATCAGGGATATCATAGAATTATTGACATTTCATGAGCTGATGCGAAGAAGAAACAGGCATAGAGAGCAGCAAAGAAGGCGCTACTGGTAAATAAGATGCCATTCCAAACTATTATAGAAAAAGATTGATAAAATACAGAGGTATGTGCTATAATAGCTGAGCGGCAAAATCAGGAGGCTATGTGATTAGAAAAAATGCGGAGGTACATATGAAAAATATTGTTTTTATCGGAATGCCCGCAGTAGGCAAAAGTACAGTAGGAGTCGTTGTGGCGAAGCGGCTTGGTTATGAATTCATAGACACTGATTTGCTGATACAGAAACAGGAACAAAGGCTGTTGAGGGAGATTATTGAACAGGAAGGAATTGATAATTTCCTGAAGATTGAAAATCAGGTAAACAGAGATATCGAGGTGGAACATGCAGTCATTTCTCCCGGAGGGAGTGTTGTCTATTGTGAAGAAGCTATGCGCCACTTTAAAGAAAATGGAATTATTGTTTACCTGCAGGTGTCGTTTGACACTATTAATTCCCGCTTGAAGAATGCAAAAAAACGCGGTGTAACGCTCAGGAACGGCCAGACGCTCAAAGATCTATATGATGAAAGGATCAGCCTTTTTGAAAAGTATGCTGACATTACCGTTTCTGAAGAAGGATTAGAGCTGGAAGAAACCATAGAAAAGGTACTTGATGAGCTGCAGAGCATGGAAAAATAGTAGAAAAAGTTTCGAAAATGTTACGAAGTGGTTACATCCAGTTCATATATCAATAGAAAAAATTTTACAAAATTATATTAGTGTGCTATACTATTCAAGAAAGAGATGAAAAGTACAAAAGTATCCCCATACATTTCTTCACAGTTGTGGCAAATTTATAATAGTATGAGGGTTTTTGTTTTTGAGATAATAATAGATAAGTGACATAGATAACAACATTTAAGAGGGAAGAAAACGTCTGTAGAGGTGTAATATGGAACAGTATATAATTAAGGGTGGCAATCCATTGGTTGGCGAGGTTGAAATTGGTGGAGCAAAGAATGCAGCACTCGCTATTTTAGCTGCGGCAATAATGACGGATGAGACTGTAATGATCGATAATCTTCCGGATGTAAATGATATCAATGTATTATTGGAAGCCATTGAAGGGATTGGAGCCAGAGTTCAGAGAATCGACCGGCATACAGTTAAGATCAATGGGAGCCATATTACCGATTTTGACATCGAGTACGACTATATTAAGAAGATCAGAGCTTCTTACTATTTGCTCGGAGCTCTGCTTGGAAAATATAAAAGAGCGGAGGTTGCTCTTCCGGGTGGATGTAATATCGGAAGTCGTCCGATCGACCAGCATTTAAAAGGATTCAGAGCACTCGGAGCATATGTGGACATTGAACACGGAAAGATCATTGCCGAGGCTGATCATCTGAGAGGAAAACACATCTATTTTGACGTGGTCAGTGTCGGAGCTACGATCAATGTAATGATGGCTGCATCCATGGCAGATGGCCTTACAATTATGGAAAATGTGGCAAAGGAGCCGCATGTTGTTGATGTTGCCAATTTCCTGAACAGCATGGGTGCGAATATTCGCGGGGCAGGAACGGATGTTATTAAGATCCGTGGCGTGTCTAAGCTTCATTCTACAACGTATTCCATCATTCCGGATCAGATTGAGGCGGGAACATTTATGTTCGCGGCAGCAGCGACCCGCGGGGATGTAACTGTGTTAAATGTCATTCCAAAACATCTGGAAGCTACGATCGCAAAGTTGGTTGAGATCGGCTGTGAAGTAGAAGAGTTTGATGACGCGGTTCGCGTGGTTTCGAAAGGAGCTCTGCGCAATACGCAGGTTAAGACACTTCCTTATCCGGGATTCCCGACAGATATGCAGCCGCAGATCGGTGTTACACTTGCTCTTTGCAAAGGGACAAGTACGATTACAGAAAGTATTTTTGAAAACCGTTTTAAATATCTGGATGAGCTGGCAAGAATGGGCGCGAATGTCAAGATTGAAGGCAATTCCGCGACGATTGAAGGCGTGAATGGATTTTCAGGAGCCAGAGTCAGCGCACCTGACCTCAGAGCCGGAGCCGCACTGGTAATAGCCGGACTTGCGGCAGATGGAATTACGATTGTGGATGATATTGTTTATATCCAGAGAGGGTATGAACGGTTTGAAGAAAAACTTAGAAGTCTCGGAGCACAGATTGAGAAGGTAAGTACAGAGCGGGAAATTCAGAAATTCAAACTGAAAGTATGTTAATTGTACTGAGAATATTGAAAAAAGCATACAGATATTAAAAAATGTAGGGAGCACAGCAGCAAAAATGTTGTGTTCCCTATTGACGTATATAACAACAAGTGATATGATGTGTAGCGGAACAGAATAAAGAAGCTTTCTCTTATTCAGAGTGGTGGAGGTACAAAGGATCTGTGAAGCCACGGCAACCCCATTTTAACAATGGAAGGTGCCAACCTGAGCGAGTAATCGAACAATAAGAGGATTGATGATGAAATATCGGGTCAGTCCTTTTGGGACTGATTTTTTTTGACACATTGGATTCGAATAGATGATCCGGTATGTCAAATCCTTAAAAAGGAATACGATTTTGTGTACAATCATATAAGAGAGAGTGGCAGAAAAAGAAAGGAAAAGAAGATGGAAAGAGTATTATTTACTTCAGAATCAGTAACCGAAGGACATCCGGATAAGATGTGCGACCAGATCTCAGATGCAATTCTGGACGCACTTATGGAGCAGGATCCGATGAGCCGTGTGGCATGCGAGACCTGCACGACGACAGGACTTGTTATGGTCATGGGGGAGATCACAACAAATGCATACGTGGATATTCAGAAAATCGTGCGCGATACAGTAAGAGAAATCGGATATACCAGAGGAAAATATGGATTCGATGCAGATACCTGCGGAGTCATTACTGCAATTGATGAGCAATCTGCGGATATTGCTCTTGGGGTTGACAAGGCCTTAGAAGCAAAAGAGAATAAAATGTCAGATGAAGAACTGGAAGCAATCGGTGCAGGAGATCAGGGAATGATGTTCGGGTATGCGTCCGATGAAACAGAGGAATATATGCCATATCCTATCGCTTTGGCACATAAGCTTGCACTCCGTCTGACGGAAGTAAGAAAGAATGGAACGCTTCCGTATCTTCGACCGGATGGTAAGACACAGGTTACCGTGGAATATGACGAGAACGGAGTACCGGCACGTCTTGACGCAGTGGTATTATCTACACAGCATGACCCGGAGGTGAGTCAGGAACAGATTCATGAAGATGTGAAGAAATACATTTTCGACGAAATCCTTCCGGCAGAAATGGTTGATGAGAATACCAAGTTTTTCATCAATCCGACTGGACGTTTTGTAATCGGAGGTCCTCATGGGGACAGCGGACTGACCGGACGTAAGATTATTGTGGACACTTACGGCGGAATGGCACGCCATGGCGGCGGAGCATTTTCCGGGAAAGACTGCACGAAGGTAGACCGTTCAGCAGCATATGCGGCAAGATATGTTGCAAAGAATATTGTGGCAGCAGGACTTGCAAAAAAATGTGAGATTCAGCTCTCCTATGCAATCGGTGTTGCTCAGCCAACTTCGGTTATGGTCGATACCTTTGGAACAGGAAAGATTTCTGATAATAAACTTGTGGAGATCATCCGTGAGAACTTTGATCTTCGCCCGGCAGGCATTATCAAAATGTTGGATCTCAGACGTCCGATCTACAAGCAGACAGCTGCATATGGACATTTCGGACGCAATGACCTGGATCTTCCGTGGGAAAAACTGGACAAGGCAGAAGAATTGAAGAAGTATTTATAGAATTTTTAGAAAAATTTATGGGCGCTTTGATGTGAAGCGCCCGTTTTTGTGCTATTCTATATTCAGTAATGTGCAGAAAGGACAGATTTGAATATGAAGTTACGCACGAGACTTGTGATTTCATTTGTAACGATTATTACACTTCCGACTATACTGACAGCACTTCTTACATGGGGAATCGCACAGTATCAGATCGGTGTGATCGTGAAGAATTATGGGAGCAGTGGAACAGAGTATAAGAGTTTTTCGAATTCGCTTGAGTTTCTGGGGCAGATGCCGGAGGTCAGGAGTTTTATCCTGCATACCTTGTTCTCAGTTATAATGATTCTTGTACTTACAGCAGTGATTCTGATTTTCTGGGTTTATGGAGGAATCATCAGTCCGATCAATAAACTGCAGGAAGCTGCGAAGAATATCAAAGAGGGAAATCTTGATTTTGAACTGAAACCGGAGAAAGATGATGAGCTGGGGCAGCTTATGCAGGCATTCGAGGAGATGAGGATACGCCTTAAGGATAATGCGGAAGAGAAGCTGCGGTATGACAAAGAGAGTAAGGAACTGATCAGTAATATTTCACATGATCTGAAGACGCCGATTACAGCGATCAAGGGGTATGTAGAAGGGATCAGAGATGGAGTAGCGGATACACCGGAGAAGATGGACAAATATCTCGGAACCATATATAATAAAGCCAATGAGATGAATCTTCTTATCAATGAGCTGACGCTCTACGCGAAGATTGATACGAATCGAATTCCGTATAATTTTGCGCCGCTGTCGGTAAATGCTTATTTTGATGACTGCGCGGAAGATCTTGCGATGGAACTGGATTCCAAGAATGTGGAGTTCGGGTATTTTAACTATGTGGAGGATGATCAGAAGATCATTGCTGATCCGGAGCAGCTTAAGAGGGTTATCAATAATATTATCAGTAACTCGCTTAAGTATATGGAGCGTGAACATGGACTGATCAATCTCCGGGTGAAGGATGTTGGAGACTTTATTCAGGTGGAGCTGGAGGATAACGGGAAGGGCATTGCAGCAAAAGATCTGCCGAATATATTTGACCGCTTTTACCGGACGGATGCATCCCGGAATTCATCCAAGGGTGGAAGTGGAATCGGTCTTTCGATCGTTAAGAAGATTATTGAAGATCATGGAGGAAAGATCTGGGCAACCAGCCGTGAAGGAACGGGCACAGTCATGTACTTTGTGATCAGAAAATACCAGGAGGTACCAAACGTATGAGCAGAATACTGATTATTGAGGATGAAGAAGCAATTGCAGATCTTGAGAAGGATTATCTGGAATTGAGCGGGTTCGAAGTGGAAGTTGCGAATGACGGAGTGACCGGTCTCGACAAAGCATTGAATGAAGATTATAATTTGCTGATTCTGGATCTGATGCTGCCGGGAGTAGACGGATTCGAAATTTGCAGAAAAGTCAGGGATGAAAAGAATACACCTATCATTATGGTTTCCGCTAAAAAGGATGATATTGACAAGATACGAGGGCTTGGTCTCGGAGCAGATGATTACATGACGAAGCCATTCAGCCCGAGTGAACTTGTTGCGAGGGTGAAAGCGCATCTTGCACGGTATGAAAGGCTGATCGGCAGTGCGGTTGAAGAAAACAAAGTGATTGAGATTCGAGGTCTCAAGATTGATACGACAGCGCGAAGAGTATGGATCAATGGCGAAGAAAAACCGTTTACTACAAAAGAATTTGACTTGCTGACATTTCTGGCAAGTCATCCGAATCATGTTTATACAAAGGATGAACTGTTTAGTGAGATCTGGGATATGGAATCCATTGGAGATATTGCAACGGTGACAGTTCATATCAAGAAAATCAGAGAGAAGATTGAATACGATACTTCCAATCCTCAGTATATAGAGACCATCTGGGGAGTAGGATACAGGTTTAAGATGTAATATGGAAAAATTAAAAAAAATCAGATTAACGACGACGCAATTACTTGCGACCGGGTTTCTGGGAATTATTTTATTGGGCGGTATCCTTTTGTGGCTGCCCATTTCCAATACTCGGCCTATTTCATTGATCGACGCACTCTTCACGGCGGTTACATCAGTATGCGTGACCGGACTTGTAACGGTCACTCCGGCAGTACAGTTTACTTTATTTGGGAAAATCGTGCTGTTGATTCTGATACAGATCGGCGGTCTGGGAATCATTGCCTGCGTAACAGCATTCTTTATTATCATGAAAAGACGTATTTCACTGAAAGAGAGGGTCGTGATCCTGGAAGCCTACAGCATGGAATCCTTATCCGGAATGGTTGCCATGATCTTAAGAATCTTAAAAGGGACCATCTGTCTGGAAGGAATTGGAGCATTGCTTTATTCATTCCGGTTTGTGCCGGAATTTGGTGTTGTGAAAGGGATTGGATATTCAGTTTTTCATGCGGTGTCTGCATTCTGCAATGCCGGTATCGATATTCTGGGTGATTCCAGTTTTATTCCGTATGCGGATAGTGTAGTGGTGAATTTCACGACCATTTTGCTGGTTGTACTTAGTGGACTTGGATTCACGGTATGGCAGGATCTTGGACAGAACCTGAAAAAAGTATGGAAAAAAGAATTAGAACTCAGAAGATTATTTAAAAAACTCCGTTTGCATTCCAAGATCGTACTGATCATGACATCTGTGTTGATTGTATCAGGCACACTGGCCTTTCTGCTCCTGGAATACAATAATCCGGGGACGATCGGAGATATGAGTTTTGGAGAAAAACTGATGTCTTCTTTGTTTCATTCGGTGTCAACCAGAACGGCAGGCTTTGCAACTGTACCACAGGGGGAACTGACGCAGGGAACGATGTTTACGACCTGCATACTGATGTTTATCGGAGGGTCTCCAGGCGGAACAGCAGGCGGAGTGAAGACGACAACGATTGCAATGCTGATCCTGTGCTGTGTGTCTGTCCTTCAGAATAAGAAAGATGTGGAATGTTTTGGAAGAAGAATTCAGGCGGACAATATCAGAACGGGAATCTGTGTTGTTATCCTTGCGTTTGTATCGCTGCTTGCAGGAACGACACTGCTTACAATATTTGAGGGAGATGTGGACTTCATCCGGATTATGTATGAGACTACGTCAGCGATAGGGACGGTCGGTCTGTCAGCTGATCTGACGTCACAGCTCTGTACGGCAAGTAAATTTGTAATCATGGTCCTGATGTATATCGGAAGACTTGGGCCAATTACATTTGCACTTGCTTTCGGGACAGGAAGAAAATCGAAGAATCATATTCGTCAGCTTCCGGTTCAAGGGATTTTGATCGGATAAGAAAAACATGCCAAACGGCAGCAGAAGGAGTGGGAAAATGACAAAACAGTTTGCAGTATTAGGACTTGGAAGTTTCGGATACAGTATGGCCATTACTTTAGAAGAACTTGGATGTGAAGTGGTCGCTGTAGATTCTTCGGAAGACAAGGTACAGCAGATCGCAGATGAAGTGTCATATGCGGTCTGTGCAGATATTCAGGATAAAGATTTTATCAAAGCATTGGGAGCAAGGAATCTGGACGGTGTGGTCGTTGCGATTTCCGAAAATCTGGAAGTGAGTATTCTGGCTACGCTTCTGGCGAAAGAACTTGGAGCACCGTATGTGTTGGCGAAGGCGCAGAGTGATATTCATGCGGATATTTTGAAGAAGCTTGGCGCCGACAAGGTAGTATTCCCGGAACAGGAGATGGGAAGAAGAGTTGCCAAAACACTCGCCACCAAGAATTTCACAGACTGGATCTCACTTTCAACGGATTTCAGCATGGTAGAAGCGCCGCTTCCGGAAGCGTGGGTCGGTAAATGTCTTCTTGAATTGAATGTCAGAGAAAAATTCGGAATCAATGTAGTAGGAATCATCCGTAATCAACAGGTGACCGTGAATATACAGCCGCAGGAATGCCTGGAAGCAGGAGATATGATGATCCTGATTGGAGAAAATAAAGTTTTGAATGATATCAGTAAAGGAAATTTAGTGTGAAAGAAAGTAGAGGAAGACCATAAATTGGCGCACTTGAATAAGCTGTCTAAGGCAGGCAACTTTTTAAAGTGTTATAGAGTTAGAAAATTAAATCAAGAAGCTA
>NZ_JBQHSE010000031.1:0-34956 GCF_052066395.1 Bariatricus sp. HCP28S3_A4
CAGCGCCCTGAGCCCCCGGAGGGCCTTCCGTCTTATATATTTGCAATTTTCAAGGTTCGTTTGAGCCTGTTTTTTTCGGCCCAGTTTTTCATAGATTACTTGACACTACCCCATTAATTGATCCAGAGAAAGGCCAAACACTCTGGAAATCGTAATGATCATTTCCAGATCGGGAAGATTCTTATTGTTCTCCCAGTTTGAGACGGCCTTCCTGGATACATTCAGCTTTGCCGCCATCTGCTCCTGTGTCAGTTTGGCGTCTTTCCGAATCTGTCTGATCTGTTTCCCGAAATCCATCGTTCTTCCTCCTCTCTACGTTTCAATCTTACCCTTTGGCGTACCGTTTTATCAAGTAAGCCACTCTTGCATCGCCGATTTCCGGCGCTTTCGTCACTTGCGTGGTTCCTCAATCCGTATAAATACAGCTAAACCATTCTGCCCTGAATCCTCTCCACCAACTTCTTATAATAACACTGTACTCTTTTAGCAAAATTCCTCTGCCCATCATTTCTCTTCAACTCTCTATTCCCACACAGCATATCATCGATCGGCACCTGCAGTAGTTCACTCAGCGCATAAAGATTATCGATGGTGGGCATACTGCTGCCATCCAGCCAGTGATAGACACTCTGCACACTGCCAAGTCCAAGGTATTCCTTAACATTTTTCACATTCAATCCTCTTTTTTTCATAAGAGCCTTGATTCTTCTTCCTGTTTTTACTTTATCTATTGTTGGATATGAATACAAATATGTCCCTCTTTTCATTGAACTTATCGTTTAAATGTCAAAGCAAACTTCTTTTATCTTCTCTAGATTCTTCACCGTCTCATCGTATCCATACTGATAGATCCTGTCGATTTTCTCCAGATCTTTTTCAAATGAATCAATCTGTACTTCTTTCGTCGGCCTTAAGATCACGGCTCTTCCTTCCCGCTCCAGCTTCTCGCAGTAGGCAACTGTCTCATTATACATCATGTGCCTTGTCATCAGCGGACGCACCAGTTTAGGGAACTTCTTGCGGAGCGCCTTCGCTGCCGCGACATTCGCCTTTGACAGTGTTTTTATATATCCTTTCGGCCTTGTAAGAACGATCAGCATCTTCGGATGTCCGTCCGCCTCCGCCTTGCGCACCGGAATCGGATCACAGATCCCGCCGTCATAATACTTCTTCCCATTCAGTTCAATTGCCGGGAACACGAACGGGATCGCGCAAGTTGCCTTGAGCATGCCACAGGTCTCTTCCAGATCTTTTCCATCCAGATATTCCGCTTCCCCGGTTTCGGCATTCGTAACGCCCACACGCACTTCTGTCGGATTGTTCCGGTAAGTCTCCCAATCAAACGGATAAATCTCTTTCGGTATGGTCTCATATGCATACTTCAGGCCAAACAGGCTTCTGTCCGTCAGGTAATTCCGAAGCCCCACATACCGTTTGTCATGTCGGTGATTCATCAGAATATGATAGTTTCTCTTTTTCTGCTTTGAAACATACGAAACTCCATCGGTGATCCCCGCCGAAACTCCAATTACATAATCAAAATTTACATCGTTATCCAACAGTGCATCCATGACACCGCAGGAAAATATAGGTCGGAAGGTTCCCCCTTCCAGTATCAGTGCGTTCATTTTCTGTCATTTCTCCTTCGTTATAGCCGAGCAGCTATTTCTTAGCCCCTCTGCCCTTCCTTATTTCAAGATAAATTGTCTATTCTCCACTTCTTCAACCGGGTCATACTGGTCTAGCGAACGATCCGTAATCAGATTAACTGCCAGTGAAATACACAAGACTCGCCGTCCTACTTGAACAGTATAACATTTATAAAACATAATAAAAACAAAATTTCTGTGAAATCTTTTCGGACTGACACACATATTTCCTCTGTGAAAGACATATTCTGTAACAGCCTACAGCAAAAAGGAGGTCTTTGGAAATGAATCCTGTGATTGGAATTCTGACATGTGGAATGAAGGATAAACAACATTTTGTACCAGACAGCTATGTGACTGCTATCCGGCTCTCAGGCGGACTTCCCATACTGATCCCCGCATTTCCGCCGGACTGGGATGTCACCGGTATTCTTTCACTCTGTGACGGTTTTCTTCTTCCAGGAGGCGGCGATTTCACACCACTTCTTTTCGACGAGAATCCTCTCCCGGGTATCGGAGAAACAAACCTGGAACTGGATGTATTCCAAATTCATTTCACAGAAGAAATTTTAAAATTACGAAAACCACTATTAGGTATCTGTCGTGGTATGCAGCTTATAAATCTGGCTGCCGGAGGAACCATATATCAGGATCTCTCACTCCAGCCCGGAACTCCATTTCTGCATACGCAAACCTCGCAGAACAGAAGTGATGTCAGTCATCAGGTATTTATTGAAAAAGAAAGTCTTCTGCACACGATCACAGGAGACTCTCTTTATACCAACAGTTTTCATCATCAAAGCATACATCTGACCGGAGAAAATGTGATTGCCTGCGCACATACCTCAGACGGAACGGTAGAAGCTATAGAACTTATTGGACATCCCTTCGCCGTAGGAGTACAGTGGCATCCGGAAGCCATGTTCTTCCATTCTTCGGCCATGAGGAAATTATTTTCCTGCTTTGTCCGGAAGGCGTTACAATTGGCACGTAGCCCGCAGTAAATGCTGGCTACTGTGTGAAACATAATTGGAAAACATCTAATCAGTAGATAAACCTAAAAATTCCTATAGCATTTCCTAATTCTATGTGATACAATTTCTTCAAAGCATTAAATCAGATTCTTTTATGCGTAATCATCGCATCTGAACATTCTTGAAATTTTCTAATTCATGAAATCTCGATGCTTTTATTCCCATACAACAGCAGAGAGGTTTCAAAGGAAACGGCTTTCGGTATTCTGTTTTTTGGCCTCCTGCACAATTTCAAAGGAGGTTATTATATGAACAAAACAGGAAAAAACGAGCTCCAAAACAGCTTCCAGACAGAAACGGTCCCTGCGGAAGCTGCGCAGGTGCAGCCCCATGCAAACCGCATCTATAAAGCCAGAATCTTCGAGATGTTGTTTAGTGATAAGAAAGAACTGCTTGGACTTTATTATGCAACTGGAAAGACCAATTACACAGACCCAGAACTGTTGGAAATTAACACACTGGAAAATGCAATCTATATGGCAATGCACAATGATATCTCATTTATCATTGATTCCAGATTGTCACTGTATGAGCACCAATCCACTTATAGCCCGAACCTTCCGCTTCGATATCTGATGTATATAGCAGACTTATATTCAGTTCTTACCAGGAAAGAAAATTTATACGGACATAAGGCAGTTATGATTCCTGTTCCATTTTTCGTAATATTCTACAATGGCGAAGAGCAATTGCCTGACAGGGTTCTGCTGCCACTGTCAGACTTGTTCAAAACTCCGAAGTCGTTTCTGAACAATGAGGAATATAAAGAACTATATCCTGCACTGGAATTGAAAGCTCTTCTTTTGAACATCAATCCGGGCCATAATCAGGAACTTATGAATTCTTGCAAAACGTTAAAAGATTATTCTGAATATACAGCAAGAGTAAGACAGTACGCGAAAGTAATGAATCTGGAAGATGCAATGGAACGAGCAATTACAGAGTGTATTGCAGAAGGAATTCTTTCAGATTTTCTGGAGAAAAACAGAGCGGAGGCGAAGAGTGTGAGTATTTATGAATATGATCAGGAACGGCATCTACGGCAAGAACGTGAAGAAGCCAGAGAAGAAGGTGAGAAAATCGGGAGAGAAGCTGGCATACGGGCATTCGTCATCGATCATATTGAGGAAGGCATGCCCCCCGAAAAAAGCATCTTAAAATTACAAAAGCTTTTTTCTCTGACAAACGAAGAGGCGAAAAGCTATTACGAAGAGTATTCACAGACGAATTGCTAAAAATGACGCGGAGAAAGATAAAACTCCTCTCCGCGTCATATATTTTCGCAATATTTATGATAACCGTATATCTCTAGAGGAACTTCCGAGTGAATGAATTGATATGCTTTTCATATCATTATTCCGATTTTAATGTTCCGGCATAAATCTGGCCATCTCATCGATACAGTCTTCACACTGAGGATAAACTCCCGCGTTATCAAAATATGCATGGCCAAATCCCTTATACAATACCGCCGTAGTATCCACCCCGGCATTATGCAGCTTCACCGCATACCCAAGTGTCTCCAGCTTCAGGAAATCATGTTCTCCGACCGTCACAAATGTCGGTGGATTTTTCTTCGGATCTCTCGTATATGGATTCAGATAATCATTCTTTACATCGCCCGTTCCGAGTATGGCTTCCAGCCCGTCCGTCATTCCTCCGAACATGCCGATCATTTTGGTAAGTCCTCTTTTCTGTTTCGGTGCCATCTCAAACTGATCCATGGACGGATGATAATATTCATCTTCCACCTTTGCCATGTTGAGCGTCGGATACAGAAGCATCTGTCCTCTCACCATATGCGCACCATCTTCCCAGTCTCTGGTTGTACAATACTGTGTCAGATTGCCGCCTGCGCTGTCTCCGCCTACAAAGATCCGTCTTTGCCACAAACATTTTTACGGACTCTTCTACGATGCCCGGATGACCGCCAAAGAAACCGCCTCCGTGAATGTAATAGAGGATTGATCCGTTCTTTTATTTTCTGAAGCAAATCTTCTGAATATTTTTTCATCTTACTTCGTTCCTATTCGATATTTTCCGACACGCTCATCGCAAATGACTCCACTATAATTCATTCGAAATGCAAAATCATATGTATTTCCTTCACTGTCCGTATTTCTCCTCCTTTTATGAACACTTATTCACGTTCTATTCATAATTCTTTTAAATTCTTATCACAGTTTTATCACATTTTTCCCGTATACTAATAATCAAACAAAGGCAATAACTTTTTCATATAAATTTTTTCTTTTTCATAAACGCCGATGCTCAGTTCGCTGGGCATCGGCACTCCTCATTTTATAGGGTTTTCTTTGTAAAACTCTTATTAAAAAGACATTTCATCTGTTCCACTAAAATGACCGAATCACTTCTTCCGACATAGAACGCACCACTTCAACCGCGAGCTGAACCGTCGCCTCAAAATCATAATAAGACGTAATTCCATTTGGTGAATGAATGTATCGCACCGGAACTCCCACAACGATTGCAGGGATTCCATCCATTGCGGTGTTGATGATCGCTCCGTTGTTTCCGCCTCCTTCCCGTACGGAAGCCTGAACGGCCAGGTGCTTTTCTTCTGCCAGATCCAGCACATATCTCTGATACCGCGGAGAGCAGATTACCGAGCAGTCCATAAAGCGGAGCATCGGGCCTTTCTTCAGCGCCGTCTGAATCGCATAGGGTTCTGTAAAGGTATCGTCGGCCGGACAGCCTTCAAAGCAAAGTGCGATCTGCGGCGCAACCTTGTTCACCGCAACTCTTACGCCTCTTTCTCCGACTTCTTCCTGAGAAGAAAGGACTCCGACCAGATCCACCGCCAGTTCTTCTTCTGCAAGCCTTCGCATCGACTCGATCAGCGCCGCACATCCGATTCGGCAATCAAATCCTTTGCCCATCATAATATCATGCTGCTCATCATAAGTAAATGAGACATCCGGAACTACAGGTTCGCCGATCCGTATTCCGAAATTCTCCACTGCATCCTCTTTGCTCACAGCTCCCACGTCGATCACCAGGGACTGGATATCCGTGCTTCCTCCTGCCTGACGCTCCGCCGGGGTCATAAAATGTGGTGGTTTCGATGCCACAATGCCCGGTATATATTTCCCATAACGATTGCGTACCAGTACCTTCGATGCTGGAAGTGCCTGATCGGTCCATCTTCCGAGGGTCACGAAGCGCAGTGTTCCATTCGGCTTGATGGAATGAACCATCAAGCCCACTTCATCACTGTGGGCATCCAACATCATAACCGGCTTATTTCCTGTATTTTTTCTACGATACAAATAGAGATTTCTCAGACAGTCTTCCTCAGTCTGTGCGAATTCTTCTCCGTATTTTTTTGCAGTCAGGATCACCTCATCCTCAAATCCGGATGCCCCCGCCGCATCCGTCAGCTCCTGAATCATGCGTATGGTGTTCTCGTTCTTTTCTCTTTCCATTTTCCCTTCACCTCGTAATATTTTATATATGATCATCCGTCATCCGACGGGCATATTCCAGAATCTGCTGTTCCAGCATTTCCATTTTAGCACGGGTTTCCGGATTCTTATATGTGATCCGGTGTATGATCCGTGAAATATAATCGTTCTCCAGAATGATTTCCATCGTTTCCTTATAATTGATATCATAAAAATACGCTACATAAGACACCCAGTAGTCCATGGATGTTTTTCGACTTTCTGAAAGAATGGATTTCTGTTCCTGGCAGGATCTCCAGACTTCGTCACTGATCACATCCTGCCCCGGCACATCAAGCGGTTTCTCCAGAAGTGTTTCCAGTTTTTCTTCCAGCTTCACACGGCAGTTATCCAGTTTGTCTGCATCACGGATTATTTTAGCGTGCATGAGTGTCCGCTCATCTTCTATTCCTTCCAACTGAAAATCACTGTGCCGGTCGATCGCCGTGTAAATGATGTCATCCCAAGTGTCTTCTTCAAGAAATTCCCGGATCATTCCCTGCCGGAACAAAATCTCAGCTCCGTATTTTGCATGGTTCATCATCCCCGGATCAAAACTATTGAAACGTTTTAACTGTTCAAAACGCCCGATGTCATGAAGTAATCCTATCATTTTCGCAAGATCTGTATCCTCTTCGGACAACTTCATTCTTCGCGCGATTTCACCACTGCATTCTACCACCTGATACGTATGTATGATTTTCAGATTGATCTTATCGTCCGCACGGTCATAACCGTCCAGATACTCCTCGAATTTCTGTTTTGCTCTTTCAAAATCCATCTCATCACCTCAAAAATGCAGGAGGCTTCCGGCATACATCGGATGCTGTTCCTGCATTTTACTCTTTCCTTTTATTTTAACATCAGAAGTTCCGGAATCTCTCCCAGATTCTTTACCACATAATCCGCCATTTCTGCAGTCTCTTTCGTCGGTCCGGTGAGATCCGGCACCATCACGACATGGCAGCCGGCACTCCATGCAGCACGGACACCATTCGGTGAATCCTCTGCCGCAAGACATTCCTCCGGTTTCTTTCTGATCTTCTCGCAGGCATGAAGATATACATCCGGACAGGGTTTCCCATTTTCCACCATGGAGGCGCTGATAATTTCATCAAAAAGATCCGCAAATCCGACCATCTTCAGATAGCGCACTGCCCGCGTCTCCTCTGTCGCAGTCACGACCGCAGTCTGAAAACCTCGTCTTCTCAGTTCTGTGAGCGTCTCTCTCACAAACGGCTTCGTCTCAAGTCCATATTTCTCAATATGTTTTGCCATAAGCTGCTGCCTGCGTCCCCGGATCCCGTCATAATCAAAATCCGCCCCGTACATTTCCTTTGCTTTCACTCTGGCAAATTTTGCATCCAGACTCCGAAACAGATACGCGTCCTCCAGAGACATCCTGTATCCGGCTTCGCGCATTGCCTTCTGCTTGTAGACCGTCAGGTATTTCTCCGTATCGATCAAAATCCCATCCATATCGAATAACACTGCTTTTATCATGAATTGTCCTCTTTCTTCTTGTGAGCGCTAATTCTCGTCCTTCTTCTCAACCTGTTTACAATTATCTGCGAGATAGTCCTGCACAAGATCCATCTTTGCCATCTGCTCTAAATCTTCCAGACTTCCGTAAGATTCCATAACGGATTTCAGCTCCTCAACGCTTCCGTAACCGGTCTGCTGGGCATATTCTTCGTATTTCTTATCGAGCGCTTCATCCGAAACATCGATCTTTGCTTTTTCAATCACCAGATCCATCACCATCAGCTCTTTCAGGCGTTCCTTCGCTGCTTTTGTCAGCTCTGTCTGATAGGTTTCTTCATCCATTTCCAGATACGTATCTCTGTACTCTTCGAATTCCACACCATAATAAGCCGCATTCTGTTCCATCTGGCCCTGAATGGTATCCATCATTTCCTGAAGTTCTTCCTTCGGATATTTTGTCACCTGTGCATTCTCCATCAGCGCATCCCACGCACTGCTCTTCAGCATGTTTCTGGCTGACGATTCGTTATTTTCTTCCAGAAACTCACGCACTTCCTGTTTATATTCTTCAACGGTTGAAGCGGTATCAGAAAACGTCTTCACAAGCTCATCCGTCAGCTCCGGCACATGAACTTCAGTGATTCCTTTTACCGTAACAGTAAAGACAACCGGCTTTCCTGAAAAATCCGGGTTATTCGGGTATGGGTCCGGGAATGTCAGATTCAGATCAAATGTCTCGCCGATCCCATGTCCCACAATTCCTTCTTCAAAACCATCTATAAAACTGTTGGATCCTAACGTCAGAGGAGCATCCACTGCCGAACCTCCATCAAACGGCACTCCATCCATCTTGCCTTCATAATCAATCGTAACAGTATCTCCGTCCAGCGCTGCACGGTCTGTTACTTCTGTGGATGTAGAATTTGCTTCACACATACTCTGAACATAGCTTTCCACATCTTCATCCGTTACTTCTTCCGCTTCCTGCTTCTCAACCTCCAGCCCTTTATACTGGCTGATCGTTACATAATCATTGGAAATTTTGCCGGAGCATCCGCCAAGGATCACAGCCGATACACACAGTCCTGCAACCAGCGAGGAAAATTTCTTTTTCATATTTTACACCTCATAATCTTCTTATTTGTATCTGTTCGAAATGAGACCCAAATCATCGTTGTTCCACATATCGACACACTTTTTTTTGCAGACACACACATTTTGATTATATGACAAATTTTTTAAAATGGAAAGGGATTTCATGCTAATTTAATAACTGTATTTTTGCGAATCACGAAACAGCTTGCACCCCCCGACAAATAATGTTACAATGTCATATGGATAATATGTATTAGGAGGACGGGATCATGAGCAAAGTGACAATCGTTTTACTGGTAGTTCTGGTAATTTTAATCATTGTTGTAGTTGCCTTATATTTCCTGGGCAAGAAAGCGGAAAAGAAACAGGCAGAGCAGCAGGAGATCATGGATGCTGCCGCACAACAGGTGACTATGCTGATTATCGATAAAGGTAAGATGCGCCTTAAAGATGCCGGTTTTCCTGCAGTTGTAATGGAAAGCACACCGAAATATCTTCGTCGTTCCAAAGTTCCGGTTGTTAAAGCCAAAGTCGGACCGAAGATTATGAACCTGATGTGTGACGCTGCGATCTATGACCTCATTCCGGTCAAGAAAGAGGTAAAAGCAACCGTAAGCGGCATTTACATAACAGCCGTAAGAGGACTGCGCGGACCACTTGAAGCACCAAAGAAAAAGAAAGGTTTCTTTGCACGTTTCAAGAAAGACGAGACACAAAAATAATAGCACAGAAAAATGGCGTCAATGCACTAGCATTGGCGCCATTCTTTTGATGATCTATTCTTTTCTTTCAGCACACTGTCCGCCGCTTCTTTCGGTCGGATATTCATGGATATCCGGCAGTCGGCCATAGCCTCATGATTGATGTCCAGACCATATTCCACTTCCACCTGAATCAGATCTTCCGTCACGTTGACATCCATATCACGGGTATGAATTCCTACCTGAATCTGCCCATACGGCGTGTCATAATAAGTCAAGTTCGACTTATTCTTCTCAAACACCATATGTGCATTGGTAAGGCCGCTCTTCATAATCTCGAGCGTATCATCTCCGGTAATCTTAACCTTGTTCTTGATTACTCCCGGGAGTCCTTCAACCACTTCATCATATATGACATAGTGCCTGTCGTTCTTTAAATAATAACTCGCCGGAGTAATCACTTCGATCGGTTCATTCTCTTCATCCCCGTTTTCCATGAACTCCATCTGATGGAGCCCGGAAATCGTCAATAAAACCTCTTGCGTCATACAATCTTTCCAATCACTCTATTTATAATGCGAGCTGCTGTGCGATATCGTACTGGTACTGCGGAATTCCTTTCTGCATTGCCAGTGCTTCATTAATATCGAAATCAATGTACTCGCCATGTTTATATCCTACTACTCGGTTGGTTTTGCCTTCCAGAAGAAGATCTACGGCCATCGCGCCCATGATGGAAGCATATACTCTGTCTTTTGCTGTCGGGCTTCCTCCACGCTGCATGTGTCCGAGAATCGTTGCACGGGTCTCCATACCTGTCTCCTCTTCAATTCTCTTAGCCATATTCATAGAATCTCCGATACCTTCGGCATTGATAATGATATAATGCTTCTTACCGCGCTTTCTGTTTTCCTTGATATCTGCCACGATCTTCTCTTCGTTGTAATCGTGTTCCTCCGGAAGAAGAATTCTCTCTGCACCATTGGCAATTCCGCACCATAATGCAAGGTATCCGGCGTCACGTCCCATAACCTCAATGATACTGCATCTTTCATGAGATGTAGATGTATCACGTACCTTATCGATTGCTTCCATAGCTGTATTAACAGCAGTATCAAATCCAATCGTGTATTCTGTACAGGCAATGTCAAGGTCGATCGTTCCCGGAAGTCCGATCGTATTTACACCATAATCAGAAAGCTTCTGGGCCCCTTTGAAAGAACCGTCTCCTCCAATAACTACCAGACCGTCGATTCCGTACTTCTTGCAGATCGCTGCTGCCTTCTGCTGTCCCTCAATGGTACGCATCTCTTCGCAGCGTGCTGTCTGAAGAATCGTTCCACCTCTCTGGATCGTATCCGATACATCTCTGGCACTTAAATCAATAATCTCTTCGTTGAGAAGTCCTGAATATCCTCTTCTGATTCCGCGTACCTTGAGGCCTTTTCCTAAAGCTGTCCTTACTACCGCACGGATCGCCGCATTCATTCCCGGTGCATCTCCACCGCTGGTCAACACTCCGATTGTTCTGATAATTTTTTCTGCCATGATATGTTTTCCTCCGTCTCCTTCTGTTGTAGGATTTTAAAGTATGCCAAATAATTCACATTCTCAAGCTACATTGTACTCTATTTAATACATCTTTTCAATGGGTTTTTCCACTACTTTTGCACAAGATTCTCCAAAATAATTCGTCAACCTGCTCAAGATTCCCGGCTCTATTTTAATATTCCTGTTCTTCGGAAGACGCTTTACGGCACGTTCCGCTTTGCAGTAAATGACCACCGCATCATCCCCCTCGCTGTCCGCTATCATCGCGAACAAATGCTTTTCATCAGCAAGATATGCCGCCTTATTCTCATATTGAAGCCAGAGTTCTTTCCTTGTTCTCTCAAATGGGATGATTTCCTCACAGATCAGTTTGCTGGCATTATCGTCCTCCTCGGAAACTCTTCCCTTCACAAAGACTTTGCTGTCCTCCTGGAGATACTGCTGATTTTTCTCGTAATCTCTCGGGAAAATCACGACCTCCACGGTTCCCATCAGATCCTCTATGGTGATAAATGCCATGGTCTGGTTCTTTTTTGTGTATTTGATCGTTTTCGAAGTGATCATTCCTCCGATAATCTCTTTCGCACCGTCACGCACCTTTGTCACGCCGGTCTCCTCATCCAGCTGAAAATCCTGTGTGGTAGCCGAAATATTGTTTCTCCATTTTTCTTCGTATTCCTCCAGTGGATGTCCGCTCAGGTATACGCCCAGAACTTCTTTTTCAAAAGCGAGAAGCGTCTCCTTCTGATATTCTCCCACATCCGGCAGAGTTATCTCGAATTCTTTCTTCTGCTCTTCATCAACAATATCGAACAGTGACATCTGACCGGTCATAGAATATTTCTTCTCCTGATTCACCTGATCCATAACACGGATATAGATCATCATGAGCTGCTTCCGGGTTCCTTTCAGACTGTCAAACGCACCGGACTTAATGAAATTCTCCACGGTTCGTTTGTTCACTTCTTTGTTGGAAAGCCGTTCAATGAAGTCTTTCAGATTTTTAAATTCTCCCCTCAGTTTTCTCTCTTCGATAATAGATTCGATGACCGGACGCCCAATGCTTTTAATCGCAGCCAGACCATAACGAATGTTTCCGTTATCCACTGAGAAATTACCTACTCCGCGATTAATATCCGGAGGCAGGATCTTAATTCCCATCTGCCTGCAGCTGTAAATATATTCTGCCACCTTTCCCGGATTATCGATAACGGATGTCATAAGAGCCGCCATGTATTCCACCGGATGATAATATTTCAAATAGGCCGTCTGATATGCGACAACTGCATATGCCGCCGCATGCGACTTGTTAAATGCGTACTTTGCAAAATCGATCATCTCATTGTAGATTTTATTTGCAATCTCCTCCGAAATTCCATTTGCCACGCATCCCGGAACGTTCTCTTCCGGATTGCCGTAGACAAAATTCTGGCGCTCTCTCTGCATCACATCCGCTTTTTTCTTACTCATCGCACGGCGCAGAAGGTCACTTCGCCCCAGCGTATATCCGGCCAGATCCCGCACGAT
Source organism: Bariatricus sp. HCP28S3_A4 (assembly GCF_052066395.1). Taxonomy (NCBI): domain Bacteria; kingdom Bacillati; phylum Bacillota; class Clostridia; order Lachnospirales; family Lachnospiraceae; genus Bariatricus; species Bariatricus sp. HCP28S3_A4. The sequence continues at coordinate 12,507 of NZ_JBQHSE010000031.1, forward strand.
CTGCATAACCTGTTCCTGATAAACGATACAGCCGTATGTAGGTTCCAGGATCGGCTCCAGCTGCGGGCAGTCATAGGTGATAAGTTCCGGGTGATTCTTTCCTTTTATATATTGCGGAATGAAATCCATCGGCCCCGGGCGGTACAGAGAGATTCCCGCGATAATATCTTCCAGACTCTGCGGCTTCAGTTCCTTCATGAAGCTCTTCATCCCCGCACTTTCCAGCTGGAAGACTCCGTCCGTCTTGCCGCTTCCCAGAAGCTCCATCACCGCCGGGTCATTGTAATCCAGCTCTTCCGGAATGATCCGCTCTCCGGTGCTCTCCTCCACCAGGTTGATCGCATCCTGAATTACAGTCAGTGTTCGCAGTCCCAGGAAATCCATTTTCAGAAGTCCCAGTTCCTCCAGCGTCGTCATGGTAAACTGCGTGATCACGGTATTGTCCGCCCCCAGCGCAAGGGGCACGAATTCGTCTACGTTTTTCTGACAGATCACAACGCCCGCTGCGTGCATGGATGTATGTCTCGGCAGACCTTCCAGGCGCTTTGACATATCAATCAGTTCCTTCACCTGTGGATTCTCGTCGTATAGTTTTTTCAGTTCCGGATTCATTTTCAGCGCCTTATCCAGCGTAATATTCAGTTCCTTTGGGACCATCTTGGAGATCGAATCCACAAACGCGTACGGAAGATCCATGACCCGTCCTACATCCCGGATCACGCCCCGGGCCTGCAACGTACCGAAGGTAACGATCTGCGCAACCTGATCTTTTCCGTATTTGCGAACGACATAATCGATGACCTCCTGTCTTCTCTCGAAACAGAAATCCACGTCAATATCCGGCATGGACACACGTTCCGGATTCAGGAAACGCTCAAAAAGAAGCTGATACCGGATGGGATCGATATTCGTGATTCCCAGAGTATACGCCACAATACTTCCGGCCGCCGATCCACGTCCCGGCCCCACCATGATTCCGTTTTCCCGCGCAAAATGAATGAAGTCCCAGACGATCAGGAAATAATCAACATATCCCATATTTTTGATGACGCCAAGTTCATAGTTCAGACGGTCCACCAGTTCCTGTCCCGGATTGCCATACCGTTTTTCCAATCCGTCAAAACATAATTTGTTCAGATATTCCCAGGAAGTGAATCCATCCGGCACATCGAACTTCGGAAGCTTCGTCACGCCGAATTCAATATCCACATGGCACCGGTCTGCAATCTTCTGTGTATTTTCCAGCGCCTGAAGTGCATAGGGAAAGAGAGATGCCATTTCCTCTTTCGATTTCACATAGTACTGACCGCCTTCATAGCGCATCCGGTCTTCGTCGGCAAGCTTCTTTCCCGTCTGCAGACACAGGAGAATATCGTGAGGCTTTTCATCCTCCGCATAAGTATAATGCACGTCGTTCGTCGCCACCAGCTCAATCCCGGTCTCCTCGGCAAGGCCAAGAAGCTGCTGATTCACGATCGACTGCTCAGGGATGCCGTGATCCTGAAGCTCCAGGAAGAAATTACCCTTTCCGAAAATCTTCTCATACCGAAGCGCTGCCTTTCGTCCTTCATCATAAAGACCTCGGAGCAGATTTTTCTGAACCTCTCCCGCAAGGCATGCACTGAGCGCGATGATTCCCTCGTGATACTGCTCCAGAACCTCATAATCCACCCTTGGCTTATAATAGTAACCCTCTGTAAATCCGCGTGAAACGATCTTCATCAGATTAGAATACCCCGTATTATTTTCGGCAAGCAGCACCAGATGATAGTATCGGTCTTCATCCCGCCCCACCGCTTCTTTATCAAAGCGGGAACCGGGAGCAACATAGACCTCGCATCCCAACACCGGATTAATCCCTGCAGCACGCGCGGCACGGTAGAATTCAATGACGCCGAACATCACGCCGTGATCTGTGATCGCGGCGGCTGTCATACCAAGTTCTTTCACTCTGTTCACATATTCTTTGATCTTATTGGAACCGTCCAGCAAACTGTATTCTGTATGGACATGTAAATGCGCGAAATTCATAATGAACCACCTGTTTTCCTTTCTTTCCCTATTATAAACAATACCGGATTTTATTACAATCAAAACAGACATCCATTTTGGGAAACATAAAAAAACCGCCGCCCCGCAGAATATGCAGGACAGCAGCCTTTTTATCACTTTTATATGATTCAATCTATGATCTATTAGCCGTTGATCATAAACGAAACCAGTTTATCGATATCTTCTTTCTCATATGCGATGATTTCCAGTTCCGGAATTTCTCCGTTAGAGAAGATATTTGCCATGGAAACATACTGAGATAATTTTGATTTCAGATTCAGTCTGTCGCCTTCTCCTGTAACAAGTTCTACCTTTCCTGAACAGCTGTCAACTACCTTAAAAAACTTTTCAATGTTCGTAATATTCTGTACCTTCATATTGCACATCTCCTTTTCTTTTTCACCATTTCTTCGCCTTACAAGTTCAATATAATCAAAAATTTAACAAATTGCAAGTGCTTTTTTTATTTTCAGCGTTTTGTGAAATATATACAATTTCACATGGTATTTTTTGTGTGTTTTTACTTTAATACAATCTTATCCGCAAGAATCTCAATCTTGCGTTCTTTATAGAGATGTCCCACTGCCCGCTTGAATGCGTTCTTGCTGATTCCGAATTCCTTCTTGATCCGCTCCGCATCCGCTTTGTCATTAAATGGAAGTTTTCCGCCGCATTCTTCGATTTTCTGAAGCACCATCAGGGCATCTTTATCCATCTGGATAAACGCCTTCTCCCGCACACTTAAGTTCAGCTTCCCATCCGGCTTCACTTCCGTCACTCTGGCAGTGATGCGCATGCCGGGCCGCAGATCCGGAGTTACCTCCCGCTTTGGAATCAATGCGGAAAACTGATCATCCACAGCAACGAACATACCGAAATTATCGCTGCTCTCATAGATGATTCCTTCCACACGGTCATCCTTCTGATAGGATGAATCTTTTCTGAGATGCTCATATACTTTCATCGTCGCGCAAAGTCTTTCACTTTTGTCAATATAAAGTGACACCAGACATTCATCCCCCGGCCTTACTTTAAATGTCTGTTCCCGGAACGGAAGGAAAAGATCTTTCTCCAGTCCCCAATCCAGAAACGCACCGAATTTCCCTACCTGCAGCACACTCAGCACCGCCAGTCCGCCCAGCATCAGCTTCGGCTCATTCGTTGTTGCAATCAGCCTGTCCGAGGAATCTTTATAAAGAAAGACCTCCACCGGATCCCCCGGTTCAATGCCGTCCGGAACCTGCTTCTTCGGAAGCAGTACCTTCTCTTTTTCACTTCCGAGATATACACCAAAATCTACCTGCTTTACTACGGTTAATACCTGCTTTTTTCCTAATTCCATTTTTCTTTATCCTTTCACAAAACAGGCTTCTTTTGTGCCCGGTTTGATTCAATTTTATATTACACTGTTCTCTTTATAATGGCAAGGCACTTCTTACCTATTCAAACTCCACCACCGCAAAAATTCCACCGTTTTCATCGCAGAGTTCTATGACTTTTCGCAGCGCTTCCACAGCCGTTCTCGGGTAAATAACATCCCCCATAACCGCTGATCTCTTATATTCCACCCGCACCTGTGATGCGCGCTCACACTCCGGCATGACTTCCAACGCCATCTGGATATACTGACAGTTATTCACATGCTCATTCGTATCGATCTGGGAACGCCGTACCGGAAACCTTTCTTTTGGAACGGTCTCTTTGGGCAACGCGATTTTCCGGGATGCGTATTCCATTTTCAGAGGTTCTTCCTCTCCATATGCAGCAATTTCCTGTTCATCCGGCCTTGCAGGGCGTCCTTTTCTGATATCCATATATACCCAGATGGAGTTGGCGTATGCCAGCACTTCGCCGTCTTTGGTACGCATGCGGAAATTACGTGTCCCGCACATTTTCTCAAATCCCGTAGGCCATGTCTCGATCTGGATCTCTTCTCCCATTTTCGGATAACGCTCCACAACGATCTGCCAGGATGACAGGATCCAGGCTTTCCCTTTTTCCTTCAGTGCTTCAATCCCTAGTCCGAGAGACTCGGAGTGGAACGTACTGCAGTCCTGAAAATAATTGACAAGCGCCGGAAGGGTCATCATCTCTGTATGATCGATCTCACTGAACCGTACTCTGCTTTCAAATCTATACATTCACATTCTCCTCTTTTACTTTCTTCTACTCTGCGACAAAACTATTTTCCAGTGTGATCACGCATTGATAGCGCTTATCAATCTCCTGCATTCTCTCGATCACACGTATCATCAGTTCATCTCCCTTTTTTTCCGAATATTCTCTCGGGACCACCAGATCAAAAATAAGATTGATCTGATCCTCACCTTTTACCATTCGGAAATCATGAATACTGCAGCGGGAGTCTAACTCTTCTACTGCTTTCTCCGTTTTCTTTCTGACTTTCAGTACTGTCTGATCTTCTGTCTCCAACGGATCCATATGTATCACAAGGAAAATGCCGAGTTCCTTTGCCGCATCCCTTTCGATCCGGTCAATGATCTCGTGGGAAACCTCAATCGACACATTATTTGGAACCTCCGCATGAATACTTGCCATGCTTCTTCCCGGTCCGTAATTATGTACGATCAAGTCGTGGCTCCCCATGATCCCGTCATATTTTTCCACAAATTTCTTGATTCTCCGATAATCTTCCGGTGTCGTTGCCTCTCCGATCAGCGGTTCCAGCGTATCTCTCGCAATTCCGATTCCTGCCCACATCACTACCAGGGAAACGCCCAGACCTACAAAGCCGTCAATGTTGATCCCCGTCACTTTCCAAAACAGGATGGAAACTACCGTAGCCGCAGTTGCAATGACATCTCCAAGAGAGTCCGCCGCCGTTGCCATCATAACCTGAGAATCGATTTTTTTGCCAAGCTTCTTATTGAACATTCCAAGCCAGAGCTTAACCAGAATGGACATTCCAAGGATCACGATAGAAACCATCTGGAAACGGAGTTCCTCCGGATGTCTGATTTTACTGATCGAGTCTTTAAAAAAAGTAAATCCCACTTCAATTACAAGAAAGGCCACGATTAACGCCGCCACATATTCGATTCTGCCATGTCCAAATGGATGATCTTCGTCTGCCGGCTTTTCTGCCATTTTCACTCCGACAAGTCCGATGATCGAAGATCCCGCGTCGGAAAGATTGTTAAATGCATCCGCCATGACAGAAACACTGTGCAGGAGCATTCCAACCATCATCTTTGCCAGGGACAACAGCACATTACAGGCAATACCCACACCGCTGGCAAGCACCCCGTAAGCTGTACGTACAGAAATATTATCCGTATCCTCATAGTTCTTTACAAACATCTTCACCAACAAATCCGTCATTATATTTTCCCCTTTCGTAAAAGGACCGTCAACCCGGTGGCTGACGGACACATTATTTCATTATTATCTTATTCATCATAAATGACCAAAGGTATACACATTTTACCACCTTTTCCTGAAATTGCAAATGACTTTCTTCGGGATTCTTTTTATTTTTCTCCCAGGAAGAACCATTTAATCTTGAATTCTGTTCCGACTGTGATCAATTCATATTCTTCTTCTGTAAGCACTGATTCCAGTTCTTTTTTTCCTTCTTCCGGAACGATTGCATGCACGCAGTCTACAAAACAAAGATTCGGATACAATGCACACCACCAGTTTTGTCCTTTGGCCTCTCCTATTTCGATACGCAATGCTTCATATTCTCCCGCAGGAAATGTAACATCTCCGTATGTTTTATCCGGGAAACTGTACCAACCTACACTTGCCCGGACCGGGTATGCATATCCCTCGTCCAGTAAAGTCTGTTTGGCAGCCTCTTCAATGTCATCTAAATGTTCTTCTGCCCACACTTTCGTTTCCTTCGCATTTTTAGCATCCGGCAATTCTTTTTTCATATACGCAATTACGGAATTTTTAACTTTCAGCTTCAGCTCCTGATCCTCCTGGCTGTCACTGTTGGCAAGTACATGAAAGCGAAACACTTCCCCAGCCAGACTTTTCTGCACTTCCTGTACCTTGTCAGTAGTCTGACCGATCCGCATCACGCTTCCGGTCAATAGCAACCCGAGAAGAGCCGCCAGCATCAGACGCACTCCCACCTTAAGCCAATGTTTCCATCCCGTATGTTCTACCTTATATTCTTCCGGCAGATAGATTTTCCTTTCCATCGTTATGTACCTCCCGATAAAACAGCTTTCATTTCTGATATTTTCTATCCGGAGTATACACAAAAAAGACAGGTCTTATTCAGACCTGCCCTCACTATTTTTCTTCCAGCACATATCCTACCGATTTTGCCTGATAATCAATATGTCTTCTGACGATATCTTTCGCTGCTTCTTTATTTCTCTTTTCCACACAATCAATAATTATATCATGTTCTGCCAGAAGCTGCGGATAACATTCTTTTAATTTCAAATGTTCCACTCTCAGACGATACATTTGTTCTCTGAGATTGTTCAGCAAAAGAATCAGTCTCTGATTATTCGTTGCGATATACAGGATATCATGAAACTTTTCATCCGCCTCGGCAATCTGTGTCACATCACCAGTTTTCAATGTACGCTCAAATTCTTTCGCAGCCACTCGCATCTCAGCGATCTGTTCCTTGCCGATCCTTTCACATGCCAGCTCAGCCGCCAGCTCTTCCAGCGCCTTTCTTACTTCCAGAACATCCATCATATTCTTTCTGGTGATCTCGGCCACTTCAGCTCCCTTTCTCGGGATCATTAGTACAAGTCCTTCCAGTTCTAGCTTCCGAATGGCCTCCCTGATCGGGGTCCGGCTCACTCCAAGCTTATTGGCAAGCTGAATTTCCATCAGACGTTCCCCCGGCTTCAATTCACCACGCAGGATTGCTCTGCGGAGTGTATTAAATACCACATCTCTGAGTGGCAGATATTCATCCATATCCAGCCTTAAATTCGCATCCATATTTAGCTCCTCCTGACATTGTGTACATTAACGACATATGCCTGACGCGCCAATCCCTGCTTTTTCAAATGGTTATATGCCGCTTTTGCCGTTTTCCTATCCTTGAAGATTCCGAAGACTGTCGGTCCGCTGCCACTCATCATCGCCCCCAGAGCTCCTTTTGCCAGCATACACTTCTTGATGCGTGCAATGACCGGATACTCTTCAATCGTGACATTCTCCAGAACATTTCCCATTGAAGCTGCGATTGTTTCGAGATTCCCCGTCTCCAGTCCATCCAGAATCCCATCGATATCCGGATGCACTGTGATTTCTCTGGAATCCAGCTTCTCGTATACCATTTTTGTGGAAACACTGATCGGTGGTTTTGCTATGAGGATCTGGCATTTCGGCATAGGCGGAAGCGGTGTCAACTTCTCTCCGATTCCCTCCGCAAGCACCGTTCCCCGCATGATACAGTACGGCACATCCGCCCCCAGTTTTACGCCCCGATCCATCAGTGCCTTCTGATCAAGCCCCAGTTGATACATGCGGTTCATTCCGTAAAGCACAGCCGCCGCATTTGAGCTCCCTCCTGCCATTCCGGCCGCTACAGGGATACGTTTTTCCAGCGAGATCTTAATTCCTCCCGGAAGCTGGAATTCGTCCATCAACATCTGGGCCGCTTTCCAGGCAATGTTATTTTCATCCGTCGGGAGATAGAACAAATTAGACTCGATCTCAATCCCGGGTTCCGGCTTCTTCTGTAAAATCACATTGTCATACAGATACAATGTCTGCATGATCATCCGTACGTCATGATATCCGTTCTCACGCCTGCCCAGAACATCCAGTCCCAAATTAATCTTCCCCAGTGCCTTCAGTTCCAATTTCTCCATGAGATTTCTCCTTTTGTATCTTGTATACATTATGCTTATAGTATACTCATATTTTCCTTAAAAATCAATATTTTTTGACCTTCTTTTAGTGTTTCAGAGGTCATTTCATTGATTTCCATAATCCCCTCTTTGGTCGTGTAATAACGCTTCGCAAGGCTCCACAGATCATCACCTTTTTTTACAATATATCCTGTGATTCCGGGACGTTTTCCCATACGCACTTCATCGAATGGCTGAAATGCAAGTGCAGTGATGACATCCGTTTTTACCGGACGTCTAAGGAAACTGTTGAAGCTCAGGACTGACTTGATTTCCACCTCGTCATTTCCGGAAAGATCGATCGCAAGCTGCTCCATCCTGCAGGTAATGTCATAGCGCAGATCCGGGCATGTTTTTCCACCCTCAAGCAAATAGGAAAACGGGACCATTCCCTGCCACATATCAAACGGAACCAGATCATTCGCTTTTACATAAAGAAAATTTACATGCAGGATTCCTTCAATCTGTACCCCGTCCGGGACCACTTCCATGTGTTCTACCTGCATCGTTCCGCTGCTGTGGCAGATCTGCAGAATTTCATCTTTCAGTTCCGGCAGATTCAGGCGTTCATTGATCTTGCACCTGGACTGATTTTGCAGGATCAGTTCCTCATAAACAGTCTCTCTGCGTTCCGGAATGCATTCCTGTTCTAAAGAGTATACGTCTTCCAGTATCGCCGTTTTTTCTTCCTCATAAATCAAGATCCGAAGCTCCAGCGCGGCCTCAATTCCAAGTGCACGCATCTCTCCATCTTCGTCCATCCGCATTTCCACACCCACATCTGAAAGATCGGCATATACATGATGATAGAGGCTTTCATCTGCCCCCATGCATTCCACTCTGCCCTCAAATGATACCGTCTGCTCCACCCAGTCCAGCTTGCCTTCCTGAGATTCATAAAAGCAGAAAATCTGCAGATCCCCGTCAAGAATCAGCGCATCCTGAGATAATTTCGTATCCAGTTTTCTCAGTGCGGTGTCCGTCCACAGCAACGTACCGATATTCTCTTTCGTTCCGGGAATGGTGATTTCCTCTTTGATGCGGTAGACATCCCTCTTACTGGTATGCAGCTGGAGCAATTCCAGCGGACGCATTTTCTTATATAAGTTTCCTTCTTCTTCCACATCGATCGTCGTCTCTTCATCCGTCACACACTCTGTATGTACCGAAAGCTCCGCTACAGCCTTGACTGACAACTTCCGTGAATGGATCACCGATGCCATAAACTCAACTCTGGAAGGCTGAACGATATAGTCCCCCTGCCCTTCTTCTTCCATATAAATCATTTCCTCAAACGGGATTCTCCCTTCCAGAGAAGACAGCTGCATCTCTCCCGTATCTGCCGCGTAAAGTACACGGAAATATAATTTTCCCGCAACACGCAGATAATTTTCTACTTTTCTGACCTCTTCTATCTTCAGTCTTCCTTCTCCGTAGATCACTCTTCCGACATCATTTTTACTATCCGGTACGTTAAAATCATCATCGATTGTAAATTGATCCACCACTGTTTTGCCCAAAATATTTGTCCTTATTCGCTTCTTAATTAATTCCATATCCTATTCCTCCTTGTTTTCCTGAAATACAACATGTTTCTCCTCCCAGTCCACTTGAATCACCACATATGGAAAAGAAGGCTTTTCACTGACTTTCTCGCCTTGCGCCGGTCCCTGCAGTGTCGTATGAATATAAATAGCATTTTCCGTCTCCTGACATCTATCAACCAGAATCTGATACCCCCCGGTTGTTTTCTCTCCGTATCCCTGTCCTATATAAAGGTACTCGCCATCGCCCCAGGTCAGTCGGAACGGTTCCTCTTTTTTTGCTTCAATCAATGCCTTCATTTCATCCGGTATGTCATCCTCTTCCACAATGGCAAATTCCAATTTCTCCATTCCTTCCCTCTCTTTTCTCTCAATCGAACATCCCGCACACAGACCAAGCATTAACAAACATACCATCACACCAACCCTGCCCGCCACAACTCGACTCCCACGTTCAATTTCCAATCTCCCTAATATCATATTATCTTTCTTGTATTTTCATTCCTCGGATAGTATAATGTAAAGATACTAGGTTGCAGGATCAATCCGTGGTAGCCCGGAACCCCAAGCACTTTGGTCATGCTTGCATGATACTGCAGGACCTTGGCAGCCACCATCATCCATCCCAGAAAGAGAGGATTCCACAAATGATACGTTTCTTGTGCGTAGCAATTTTTTTGATTCTTTATTTAATCTTATCCATTCCCGTTTTTCTGATTGAATGGATCATCGGAAAATTTAACCGGGAAGCACGCGATCTCAGCTCACTGCGCATCGTCCAGTGGGGATTCAAAGTCATTTTAAAGATGACAGGCGTTAAAGTCACAGTCATCGGCGAAGAAAACGTTCCTGACGAACCGGTACTTTTTATCGGAAATCACAGAAGCTTTTTTGATATTCTTCTGACTTATTCGCGCTGTCGCCGTCTGACCGGCTATGTTGCCAAAAAAGAAATGGAGAATATTCCGCTTCTTTCCACATGGATGCGGTATCTCTACTGCCTGTTCCTTGACAGAGATAATATAAAAGAAGGGCTCAAAACGATCCTTCAGGCAATCGACTATGTCAAAAAAGGAATTTCAATCTGCATTTTCCCGGAAGGTACTCGTAATAAAGGGGAAGAATTAAGTATGCTTCCTTTCCATGACGGTTCCTTCAAAATTGCTGAAAAGACAGGCTGTGCCATTGTTCCGATAAGCATGAACAACACCGCTGAAATTTTTGAAAATCATTTTCCCCGTATTAAAAAAACACATGTTGTTCTGGAATACGGGAAACCCATTTATCCAAATGAACTGGATAAGGATACAAAAAAGCATCTCGGTAAATATTGTCAGAACATCATTCAGGAAACAATCAACCGAAATGCCAAATTAGTCTAACTCCAAAGACAAGGAAAAGAGGTAATGGATATGAACAGTAGAAACCTGACACTATTGACCGACCTGTATGAACTGACCATGATGCAGGGCTATTTTGAAAGACAGGAGAACGAAGTCGTTGTCTTCGATGTTTTTTTTCGCAACAATCCCTGTAATTCCGGCTATTCGATCGCAGCCGGGCTGGAACAGGTCATTGAGTATATTAAGAATCTGAACTTCAGTTATGACGATGTGGATTATCTTCGCAAACTGGGGATTTTCTCAGAAGACTTTCTGCAGTATTTAAGCGGTTATCATTTTACCGGAAGCATTTATGCGATTCCGGAAGGCAGCGTAATCTTCCCGAAGGAGCCGCTTCTCAAGGTAATCGCTCCGATCATGGAAGCTCAGCTTGTGGAAACTGCGATCCTGAACATCATTAACCATCAGTCCCTGATTGCAACGAAAACCTCCCGTATTGTATTTGCTGCCGGAGACGGCGGTGTCATGGAATTCGGGCTTCGCCGTGCCCAGGGGCCGGATGCAGGAATCTACGGTGCACGTGCGGCGATGATCGCGGGCTGTGTCGGAACTTCCAACGTTCTCACCGGTCAGATGTTTGATGTGCCTGTTATGGGCACGCATGCGCACAGCTGGATCATGAGCTTTCCGGATGAATATACTGCATTTAAAACTTATGCGGAAATGTATCCGAACTGCTGCACACTTCTGGTAGATACCTACGACACCCTGAAATCCGGTGTCCCGAATGCGATCCGTGTATTTGATGAAATGAAAGCCGCCGGAGTAAGCCCGATGAAGATCGGAATCCGACTGGACAGCGGAGACCTGGCATACCTCTCCAAAAAGGCACGTAAAATGTTAGATGAAGCCGGTCATCCCGAAGCAACGATCTGTGCATCCAACGATCTGGATGAATATCTGATCCACGATCTCAAGATTCAGGGTGCGGCCATCGATTCTTGGGGTGTCGGAACCAATCTGATCACCTCCAAAGACTGCCCGTCCTTCGGTGGCGTATACAAGCTTGCCGCCATTCAGAATAAGGACGGTGAATTTATACCGAAGATCAAGCTTTCTGAAAATACCGAGAAAATTACCAACCCGGGAAATAAAACGATTTTCCGTATTTATGAGAAAGAAAACGGCAAGATCAAAGCTGACCTGATCTGTTTTGCCGATGAGACCATCGATACTTCCAAGGATCTTCTCCTTTTCGACCCTGTCGAGACCTGGAAAAAGACAAAGCTCAAAGGCGGCACCTATACGGTTCGTGAAATGATGGTTCCTATTTTCATCAACGGAGCATGCGTCTACGATTCTCCGAGTGTCAAAGAAATTGCCGCATACTGTCGCAAGGAGAAAGACACCCTCTGGGATGAGACAAAACGTCTCTTCTATCCACACAATGTTTATGTGGATTTGTCAGACCGGCTGTATGCAGTCAAGAAAGAACTGCTTGACAAAATGAGTGTGACTGACTAACCAACTTAAAAGAAATTACTGACTGTTCAAAGGAGTGACTATATCATGAAAATTATCGTTTTAGCCGGAGGGCTCAGCACCGAACGTGACGTTTCCTTATGTTCCGGCGCCGGCATTTGCCGCACCCTGCGCGAACGCGGGCACAAAGCAATCCTTCTGGATGTCTTTCTGGGACTTCCTGATGCACCTGAGAATCTGGAAGACGTTTTCGATCTTCCGGACGGAAACCTGGGCATCGCCGAAAATATCAGCACGACGGAGCCTGACATTGAAGCGGTCAAAGCTTCCCGTGAAGATAAATCCAACTGTTTCCTTGGACCGAATGTCATTGAACTCTGCCGTATGGCAGACATCTCCTTCCTCGGACTTCACGGCGGTGTGGGCGAGGATGGCCGTCTTCAGGCAGCTTTTGATATTCTGGGCATCCGTTACACCGGTCCTGACTCTCTTGGAAATGCACTCGCCATGGACAAGAGTGTGACCAAACAGATCTTCCAACTGAACCACATCCCGACTCCGGAAGGGACCTGGCTGTATAAGAAATCCAAAGATAAACCGTTATCCGAATTCGGGCTCTCTCTTCCGGTTGTTGTAAAACCATGTTCCGGCGGTTCCAGTATCGGTGTTTACATTTGCCATACGGAAGAGGAATATCGAGATGCCATTGAAAAATCCTTCCAGAACGAGACCTGTGTTATTATTGAGAAATATATCCGCGGCCGCGAATTTGCCTGTGGAATCATTGACGGTAAGGCACTTCCGGTCATCGAGATCATTCCGAAAAGCGGGTTCTTTGATTACGCAAATAAATACCAGGCCGGCGGTTCTGAAGAGATTTGTCCTGCCAATATTCCGGACGAGGTTGCTGCTAAAATGATGAAGGCGACCGAGCGGGCATTCCGTGCTCTCAAACTGAACGTTTATTCCCGTGCTGATTTTCTTCTGGACGAAGACGGAAATATCTACTGTCTGGAAGTCAACACACTGCCGGGCATGACCTCTGCCAGCCTTCTCCCGAAAGAAGCCGCTGCTGTTGGAATCAGCTACGGTGAGCTGTGCGAATTGATCATTGAGAAATCTCTGGATGCAAGATACCGTTAAGAAAGAGGAATGACTTATGAAACATATGACAATACAGAATGTTACCGAAGCCTGTCATGGCACATTCCATGGAAATGTCCCTTTTCTCGAACAGGAGATTCAGGGAGTAGCAATTGACAGCCGTAAAATAAAGCCGGGCTATCTGTTCGTGCCGATCAAAGGTGCAAAAGTGGACGGTCATACTTTTATCCCGCAGGTAATGGAAAACGGAGCTCTCATTACTCTTGCCGAACATCCTCTGGAAGACGGACCGCATCCGTATATTCTTGTAGATTCCTGTGAACAGGCGCTGAAAGATATCGCTGCCTTCTACCGAAACGCACTGGATATCAAAGTTGTAGGAATCACCGGAAGTGTGGGCAAGACCAGCACCAAGGAAACCATTGCCTCTGTTCTTTCTCAGAAATATAACGTGTTAAAAACAGAAGGTAACTTTAATAATGAGATCGGACTCCCGCTGACCATTTTCAACATCCGCGAGGAACACGAGGTTGCCGTTCTGGAAATGGGGATCGATCATTTCGGCGAAATGCACCGCCTTGCATCGATCAGCCAGCCGGATATCTGCGTCATCACCAACATCGGACTGGCACACATGGAAAACCTGGGCAGCCGTGACGGAATTCTGAAAGCAAAAACCGAAGTGTTCGATCATTTGAAACCAAATGCATGTGTCATCCTGAACGGTGACGATGACAAGCTTTGCACTGTTTCTTCTGTACAGGGAAAGTCTCCCGTTTTCTTTGGACTTTCCCCGGAAAGAAATGCTTACGCCGATGAGATTGAGAACCTCGGACTTCGCGGAACAAATTGTACTCTGCACCTGTCCGCCGGTTCCATCCGTGTACATATCCCGGTTCCGGGCGAACACATGATATACAACGCCCTTGCCGCAGCCTGCACCGGACTCGCACTTGGACTTACACCGGAGGAAATCAAGTCCGGAATCGAATCCTTAAAGACCATTTCCGGAAGAACCAATCTGATTGAGACCGATTCCCTGCTCATCATTGATGACTGTTATAATGCGAATCCAATCTCCATGAAAAGCTCACTGGACGTACTTGCAACCGCTTCCGGAAGAAAAGTTGCCATCATGGGCGATATGTTTGAACTGGGTCCAAACGAATGCGAACTTCACTACAACACCGGTTCCTACGCCGCCGAAAAGCAGATTGACATCATCTGCTGTATCGGCGAACTTTCCCGTCATGCTTACAGCGGTGCAAAGGCACATGCTACGCAAAGTGTAGTACTCTATTTCGAAACACGGCAGGAATTCCTTGAAAAAATCCAGAATGTCATTCAGAAAGGGGATACGATTCTTGTAAAAGCATCCCACAGCATGGAATTCCCGGAAATCGTTTCGGCACTGAAAGAAATGAAACTGAGGTAAAACGATGAACTATCAGATTCTTGTACTGGATTTAGACGGCACCCTGACCAACTCAGAGAAAAAAATCACGCCTCCTACCTTGGAGGCGTTGATCCGGATTCAGGAGAACGGTAAAAAAGTTGTCCTGGCATCCGGACGCCCTACCTATGGAGTAGAACCACTTGCCAGAGAGCTTCATCTGGAACGCTATGGAAGCTATATTCTTTCTTTTAACGGCGCTCGGATCACAGATTGCCGCTCCGGACAAATAATTTATAACAGAACTCTGCCTGCAGATTCCATCCGCCCGATTTACGAAATCGCGTCGAAATATCCGGTGGATATTCTTGCATATGGTCCTTCCGAACTGATTTCCGGGCTTCAGATTAATCAATACGCAGAACTGGAGTCACGAATCAATCATATGCCGATTAAGCAGACGGACCATTTTCTTGATGAAGTATCTTCAATATCAAATAATAAATTTCTCCTCACAGGAGAACCTGCGGAAATCGAAAAAGTCCGCAAAGAAATGATTTCCCATTTCCGCGGCTATCTGAACATTTACTGTTCCGACCCATTCTTTTTGGAAATCATGCCGCAGAATATCGACAAAGCCTTTTCTTTACAGAAACTACTGAACAGCATCGGGCTGACTGCCGATGAAATGATCTGCTGCGGTGACGGGTATAATGATGTAACGATGATTGAATACGCTGGACTCGGCGTTGCAATGCAGAACGCACAGCCGCTAGTTCGTGAAAAGGCGGATTATATCACGAAGTCTAATGATGAAGATGGCGTACTGTATGTGATTGAGAAATTTATGTAGTAATAGGGGACGGTCCTTCCGTCATGATGTTGGCGTCAAAAGCCATGTCTTTAAACAAATGTATTAATTGTTTATGAATTGTACGGATATTAATGCCAAAAACCTTTGTATATAGCAGTGATTTGGGCAATCTGAATATGTTTTTAACTATTATTTTGAAAACAATTAATACAATTTATTGCAAAGATACCTTTTGACCCCAGCATCGTGGCAAAAGGAACGTCCCTATATCATTGCTTCAATCTCTTCTTTTTCAGGCATAGAACGAATCGCACCTTTCTTGGTGGTAATCAGAGAAGCGGCCGCATTTGCAAAAGTCAGCATCTCTTTCAGATTCTCTTCGCTCAAATCTTCGATGCCATGTTCCAGCACATAGTTCAGAACGCTTCCACAGAAGGTATCTCCGGCTCCTGTGGTGTCAGCTACATGTTCCTGAGCAAATCCCGGAACTTCGACGCGAAGATCTTTATAATATGCGCGGCTTCCGTCTTTTCCTAATGTCAGGCATACCAGTGGAATCTGGAAGCGGTCACGGATGATCTGAATTCCTTCGTCATAATCCTCTACTCCTGTAATAAACTGAATTTCATTATCAGAAATCTTCAGAATATCGCAGTGTTCCATTGCAGCCAGGATCTGTTCTTTAGCCAAGTCAAGTGAACTCCACAGCGGCGGGCGAAGATTCGGATCCAGTGAAATAAGAAGTCCGTTCTTTTTCGCAAGTTCTACTGCTTTCTTGGTTGCTTCTCTTACATCGTCATGTGTCATGGAAAGTGTTCCGAAGTGGAAGATTCTTGCTTTGGCAATCGCTTCCTCGTCAATTTCCTCTTTCTTCAACATCATATCTGCTCCCGGTTTCCGGTAAAATGAGAATTCTCTATCGCCATCCGGGAAAGTATGTACAAATGCAAGTGTTGTATTGATTTCTTTGTCAACTAATAAGTTGTCAGAATTAATCCCTGCCTCTTCGATTGTTTCCCGAAGCAGACGGCCAAACTGGTCATCCCCTACTTTGCCGATGAATGCTGTCTTCTTCCCAAGCTTACGCAGTATTGCCAGAACGTTGCAAGGTGCTCCACCCGGATTCGCCTCAAACAGATTATTTCCCTGTTCACTCTTTCCATTCATCGTGAAATCGATCAACAATTCTCCCAGTGCAATTACGTCAAATTCTTTTTCCATGATTTTTCTCCTCCTTAAATTTCTTTTTCCGCGATGCGCTCTATTTTAAATACGTTCAGCGTATCCACATCCGGACAGGCAAACACAGCCGTCCCTTTCTCCTGCCCGGGTATTTCTCCGCCATACCGCAGAATATCAATATATGGAAATGCAACATGCATCGCCATCGGACACAGTTCCCCTCTCTGGGTGTCAAAATCAAAGCTTTCTCCGATCTGGTGTCCTCGATGGCATCCTTTAGGACCTTTTCGGTCTATCAATGTTATTTTTATTTTTGGTCTTCCCATCAGTCCAATACCTCCAGACAGCTTTCAATCGGAATTCCTTTAAATTTGTCCTCATTGTTTTGATTCATGGAAATCAATGCTTTTGTGGCATCCATTGCTTTCTCGGTACTTTCAATCAGCGTTTTTCCTTCTAATAATTTCCCCATAAACACGGAGGAGAAAATATCTCCCGTGCCCGGGAAGCGTACCGGAATGCTGGTAAATGGACGAATACTTCTTTCCTTCGTCTGATAATCATATACGATCACCGCTTCCTTGTGATCGACCACCGCACTTGTAACCACAATCGAATGAGCTCCCTGGGCAAGCAGCTTCTCAATCAGACAATCCGCTTCCTCTAGCGTCATGCCATCTTCTTTATACTGCTCCCCGGCAAGACATGCTGCTTCTGTATAATTCGGCACGATATAATCTGCCACCTTTACCAGTTCCTTCATATGGGATATGGTCTGCTCCGTCACGCCGTTATAAAGCTTTCCTTCGTCCCCCATGATCGGATCCACAAAGATTCTCGTTCCTTTCCTGCTCTGCTGTCTGCAGAATTCTGCCACAAGCTTTGCCTGCCTTTCCGATACGATAAATCCGGTAGATACCGCATCAAAAGAAAACCCCAGTTCATCCCAGATCTTCATGGTATGCTCCATGTAATCCGTCGTTTCCAGTATATCAAATTTTCCGTAGTCAAGGGTATTTGACACCAACGCGGTCGGAAGATTATAAATATGATGACGCATGTGGGAAAGTACCGGTATCATTGCAGATAAAGCAACTTTACCGTATCCGGCCATATCATTGATCAGTAAAATCTGTTTACTCATAACTGTCCGCCTCTCCTTTTGCCTAAATTCATATGATGTAGGGATCAAAAGGTATTTCGCCCCCTATGATACACGGATTTCTCCGCGCTTTGTGCTCTCGAAATCCTATCATCATTCATATACCTAGATTATAAAATACATTTCCGCTCAGTGCAAGCGTCAGGTTCCTTAAAACAGGCTTTACTCCTTCCTTCCGGAAAGAATAAAGCCTGTCTCTTATCTTGATAATTCTTCTTTTGCCCGTCTTATTATTTTCCACTCTTCCTGCGGCACATACTCTTTGGATATTCCATCGTCCGTATAGAGCACATACTCCGCATACTCATCTGCAAATCCGATCCATTCCAGACGATTTTCATCCACGTCGGAAACGGATTTTACATGTTCATCGAGAACAGCAAACGGAAGCATATGATTTTTCTTTACGAAAATAACGACCTCGTCCAGCGCAACATCCACATAATGATGTCCCTTTCCAAGGACCTGACTGTTCCAGTCTTCCGGCGACTTCATACGCACCATAAGCATTTCTTCCGGAAGATATACGTAACGTCCCTTTGCATTCTGCGTATATATCGGGGCAATCATAATACTGTCGCCGACCAGAAGCTGGTCTTCCACTCGATAAGCCTGAGAGTCTTCCGGATAGTCAAACGCCAGCGGTCTGAAATACATCTCATCATTCAGTATCGCCTTCATATATTCACTGTAAAGATACGGAACCAGACTGTACCGAATACGGATGATATTCCGGAATTCTGGAATCTTGTCAAACTGATAAACCTCCTGTGCTCTTGTTCCAAGCGCCGCATGATTTCTCATCAGAGGTGTAAACATACCGAATTCCAGCCAGCGCATTAGCAAATCTTCCGTAGTATCACTTCCAAAACCTCCAATGTCAGAACCTGTATACAGGATACCGACCATATTCAGTGACGGCATCTGCTGCATACTTGTCAGGATCTGACTCCACCAGGAATTATTGTCACCTGTCCAGATTCCTCCATAGCGGTGCATTCCGATATAGGACGAACGGGAAAATAACAAAGTCCTCTTTTCCGGAGCAATTTTCTCAAATGCTTCTGCCGCCGCTCTTGTCATATTAAATCCATAAAGATTATGCACCTTCTCATGGCAGATCCATTTGCCATCCATATTATGGTAGAAGCTCTTGTAGTCTTCCGGACTGTTGGACAATCCCATAACCAGATCTTTGATATGGGAAAATGAATTAAGATCCAGATTTTCATCCTTCATGGAAAGCAGCTCTTCAAACGCCTTTTTTAGCCGCTCTTCCGAATAGAAAATAGCCGGTTCATTCATATCATTCCAGAAACCTTCGATTCCCTGTTCCATCAGCCATCTGTATTTTCCACCAAACCATTCCCTGGCTTTTGAGTTCAGAACATCCGGAAAATGTACTTTTCCAGGCCATACTGCTGCCACAAAATCTTTTCCATTCTCATCCTTGCAGAAATAATTTTCCTTCACACCTTCTTCGTAAATCGGATAGTCTTTCTCAATTTTTACGCCGGCATCGATGATCGGAACAAAATGAATTCCCTCCGCCTTCATTTCAGCCGTAAATCCCTCAAAATCAGGAAACTTTTCCGTGTCTACCGTAAAATCTTTAAATCTTTCCATATAATCGATATCAAGGTATACTGCATCCAGCGGAATATCATTTTCACGATGTCCTTCCACAACTTTCCGGATATCACTCTCATTTTGATAGCCCCAGCGCGACTGCTGATAACCGAAGGCCCACTTCGGAGCAACATAACTCTGTCCGATCAGTTTGCGGAATTGTTTTACAATATCCTTCAGATTTTCACCTTCAATGACATAGATTACACAATTTCTGTCTGCCGTGATCACCAGCTCATCCAGATGCGTTTCCCCCACATCAAATACAACTTTTCCGGGATCATCCACAAAAATACCAAAAGATTTTTCTTTCTTTTCTGCACGGTTCTCTCTGCATAAGATCATAAAATTGTGCGCCCCATATAAAGAATGCTTATTTTCCGTATGTACCGGATCATCTGAGGCATTGCTGATATAAGCAAATCCTCTTTTGTTGATGCCGCGCACCTGTTCGCCAAGTCCATACACAATATCTTCTTCATCCATTCTGCAGCTGAGTCGGACCATATCATCTTTCACTTCCAGATCCATCACCGTAATCCCCTGCTCGCATTCCGGAAGCTCCATCACAACCGCTCCCGTCTCAATCGGCTCTCCGAATATATATTTCCTGATCATGTTCTTTCCCTCCTGAAATGACAGCTCATCATTTAATCTACATTCATTATACACGGCACATAGGACGATTTCTTGTATTATTCGTTCTAAAAATAACACAATATTATCCTTTTTCTACAATTTCAGACTTCTTGCCGCCTTATACCCATATTTTTCTTCCGCCTCCAGAACCGCACGGTTTACCGCTTTCCCAACCACATGCGCCGCCAGCGTTCCTACAACGTCCGGATTTGATTTTACTTTTCCGACCGAAAGCGCATAGATGGAATCCCCATCCATAGAAGTATTCACCGGGCGAATGGTCCGGGCAAGTCCGTTGCTTGCCATGGCCGCCACTTTATTCATCTCTGCTTTATCAAGCCCTGCATTCGTAATAACAGCGCCAATAGAAGTGTTAAACGCGAACTTACTTGCAATCTGAAGCAGTTTTACCATTTCCTCCTCGCTGGAAATCATTCCGTCTTTTTTGCTGTTGAGAAGCCCTGCAAGCTGTTTCTGGGAATCCATTTCAAACACATCTCCGATTGCGTTCACGACAACGATCGCTCCCACCTGAAGGCTTCCAACCTGCAGGCAATAGCATCCAAGTCCGGACTTCATGGCAAATTTATCCCCATGAATCTTACCGACAGTGGCGCCCATTCCGGCACCTACATTTCCATTACGCTCCATATTTTTCTCACTGTCCAAACAGGCCGCGTAACCCATCGCAGCATCAGGACGCACTTTCCCGCTCGCACATCCACGCCGCAAGGTGCTTTTTTAACACAAATAATAACACTGCATCCCGTGCCATGTTCTTCATCCTGCGCATGGCCAATGCGTATATTTTTTATACTGTTAAGACTTATTTCCTTCCACTGGCTCATATTAAATCCTCCTTAATCTGCCATTTTCTCGGAATGTAAACGCTTCACTTATCTACTTCAAATCCATCTCTCTATTAATGTGATATTCCTTATATAATGCATTTCTGAATTTCAAATCACTCGTTGCCCTGCCAAGATCATCAATCCTGGAATCTTTGAGCAATTTCTCCGTTAATGTAGCAAAATAATTCTCTCCGGTTTTAATTCCGGTTTTAATTCCATCTTCCACACCATCTTCATACAATTCTTCCAATGCTTTACACATGTTCACAGTCTCCTCTCCCTTAGACTCAGGTATCACCTTCTTCAGCAGTCTTTTCGAATGCAGAAGCTCCGCAAATGCCTGATATGTTTCTCTATCCACACTGCAAAAATAATTCTCATGCTTTTTAACAAAATTCATCATCTGTTCTTTCTGACTTCTATATTTCAACATGCTGAAAATCTCTTGTAAATACAAGGGATCCCATTGGCATTACAGCCATCTTATTCTGTTTTTGATGATTCATATTTCCTCCTGAACTCTGTTATTATTTGCATACAAAACGAGACAAGCGCTCATTTTCTGATATATTGCATCAAAAAAGCGCAGGCGTAAATCCATTTTATATCCGGACTTACGCTTGCGCTGCTTCGATAACACAAGTATAAAAGAAAAAAATTATTTTGTCAAAAGTATTTTTTTAGGCTGTATATACAACTTCTCCGTCGATCATGGTCACCTGTACTTTTGCATCGGTATCCAGTCCCAGTCTTCCTTTGACCACGATGATATCCGCATCTTTTCCTGCTTCCAGGCTGCCTAAACGATCTTCCAGACCGAGCTGTCTGACCGGATTGATCGTTACCATGCGAAGGACACGCTCCGGTTCCACACCTTCTCTGACCGCTTCGCCCATGTGATGATACAAAGACTCTTCACTCAGGATCGGAGAATCCGTAATAAGTGCAACATTCACTCCGCGATCATCCAGCATTTTCACCGCTTCCACATCAATTTTACGGCGTTCCCCAGCCGCACGGTAGGTCGCGATTGGGCCATAGCAAATATCACATCCACTCTCTACGATCTCATCCAAATAATCGGTGGCTCCCCATGCATGCTCCAGTGAAAACCGTACGCCATATGCGGTTGCAACCTCGATTGCCGTCAGCATATCGTACTGTGTACAGTGGATTTTACAAGGAATTTCTCCCCGAAGTGCCGGGATGATTGCTTACATATTTGCCACAAATTCAGCCTCCTTCCTTTGCTATTTTTTCAACAATCTTGATAACATTATAACTTTAATATTGTAAATTGTCAATTGTTAACAATTTAAAGGGTAGCTTATCATTGCTTTTTTCACAAACTGCACACAAAAACAGTGTGGATTTTGTGCATTTTATCTTATATACGCAAA
>NZ_JBQHSE010000032.1:0-34297 GCF_052066395.1 Bariatricus sp. HCP28S3_A4
CAGCGCCCTGAGCCCCCGGAGGGCCTTCCGTCTTATATATTTGCAATTTTCAAGGTTCGTTTGAGCCTGTTTTTTTCGGCCCAGTTTTTCATAGATTACTTGACACTACCGAATAATGTGTAGCAATAGCTACCTCAATCACTATATCAAAGTTGGTCAGCTTCCGAAATGTATGGTCAGTTGTGTTGAAAGTACTGGTCAGCTGCTAATGAAACGAGTGGTCAGTTCATCCGATATTTGCATTTTCATCGGCTCTCTTCACTCCCGCTATCCATTTTATCCTCTGGTGCATATATAGCCATTATACTACTACTGTCATCATCGTGATCAATATGTATCCAATAATCTCTTATCCAATACCCCGTGTGACTTTTACCCAGTGTATAAAGCTCATTTGTTTGAAAATCCACAATACATACCTCCGGAAATCTCCGCTTGGAATCGCTCCACTCCATTTCATCCTGATACATTGAAAGGACTTTATCCAGACAATCCTGGCATAAGTATTTTTTAATCACTTCAAAATCCGGTGTACTCTTTTTTCCGTAATTCACTTTACCCTCAAAAATTCCATGGTTCGGCATCCCGTTGATTCGGAAACTGCACTCTTTCTCTCCATGTGACGATGACGTAATACTTAATCCACCATCACTGATGATTTCCGTACCATCATCAGAATACACACGAGTATCTAATGTTGATATTTCCAATGTATTCAAACATACTAAACCCAACATTCCCGATTTTCTGTAATATGACATCAAGCTTCTTTCATTATTTCCGCAAATGCAGCACTTTTCCTGGCTAATTTCAGATTTCACATCCGGAAGTTGAATATTATTCTCTGCTTTTGTTGTTACCACATTCAGACTGTGTACGCATCCCGTACAAAGCAGCGCAATCACAATTGCACCAAGTAATCCTTTTTTCTTCATTCCTACATTCTCCAACGCACAAAAAAAGAACAGTCCAATTTTTTCTTGAACTGCTCTTATTTCTTTAAACTCCTCATAAGAGATAACACAATCTCTCTTTCTTTAACTTCCAATCCGTCCCATATATCCAATATCTCTGTCTGATCAGATGTCAAATCTAATTTTCCACTGTCTCCTGCAAAAAATTGAGCTAACGATATTCCAAATGCATCACATATTTTCTCAAGCGTTGGAATCGTCGGAATGTTGTCTCTGGACATAATATTTCCTAATGCTGTCTGCGACATTCCCGTAAGCTGTGAGAGTCGATATTTAGAATAGCCACGTTTTCTGCATAATTCAGAGATTCTTTTTGGAATATACTCTTCTATACGCAAGTATTTTACACCTCTTCTCTGACCTATTTTTACATACATTGTAACCATAAATCAGTGAAAAGATTAGAACCATACCGCTTATCCAATTACTCCAGTATACATGAGTAATTGGATAAAAAAAGAAAAGCAGCTCTTAATACCTATTCAATTGTATTTTTTATCAAATCCATCTTCTTTAACAAAGTAATGGCATCTTCCAATACCTGCCATATAAGAAATATCCGCATACCGACAATCTACTGTTTGTAAGCAGGCAATATAATCATTGATTATCATTCTGTCATGCTCCTGCAAATCTAATTCCATAAATCTCACTGCCAATTCATCCAGATCTTTCTCAGCATGTTGGTATATCTCATCTTCTGCACAAATCTTGTTTCTGGTTTCATCAATAGCCTCCGCTATTGTCTGATTCAATACTTCTCTCGTAAGCAAATCCATTCTCGTTTCATCCTCCTGTACTGTTTTCAATATTGATAATTATCATCAAAATTGTACAAAGAAGTGAACCTGCTGTCAAATAATCTCCATTGGCAAATTTCCCGATATTTCGACTTTTTGGTACCAAATTTTGAATGCCAATCCATTGAGTGAAATCTTAAATTCCATTTATAAAGGGTTTGACAGTGATTATTCCGCGGCTTAGGCCTACTTTGGTCGCAGTTCAGCCCACCCTAGCCATGCTTTAGCGCATTTAATAGAATCCGCACTTCAGATCATGCATACATTTACGATTTGAGTCAATGGTAAAGCCTAACGGCGGCGTTATGCGCCCCATTGACACAAATCATAAATGTATGCTTAAGGCAATCAAGCGGATTAAGCCAATGTGATGATCTACGATCAGATAATGCTAAACTGCGATTCGCATGCGCTGAACGCACATTAGCACATGGGCTGAATGCCCGGAATAATCAACAGATCGTGTCAGACCCTTTATTGTGGTTTCTGCCTCCTTCCCTGACGGGAAAGAGACCATACGTACTATTGAGCTGTTTCTATATAAGCTTTAACCGCTCGGCTAATAAGCTCAGCCACTGTTATTTTTTGTTTCTCAGCATATGCAACAATGCGTTGGTAGTCTTTTTCAGTCACTCTCATGCTGACGCGTTTGTCTTTTGGTACTTCAACTGCTGGTCTACCCATTTTTGCCATTGGCATATACCTCCTCACGTTTTTAATTATATTTTTCGGATTCCATATAGTCAAGTTTTATTATGTACAATTACTTTCTCCATATCTGTTAAAATTATTACGTTATTCAACAATTCTGAAAGTTTCCAGATACTTTTCAAACAGTTCTGTGTTCACAAAAACAAGCTTATCTATTTTGTAGGTTACCTTTGCTTCGCGTGCCATTCTTTCAAATTTGCTCTGACACATGCTATACATTGCTGCCCCTTCTTTATAGCGAACAAACTTCTTTTCTTTCTGTTATATTGCTCTAACATCTACTCTTATGGATGAACATAAAATGTAACAGCCTACAGAGAATCTTTATTATGTATTATTATTTTCAAAGAACTTATCTATTCCATTTGCAATGCCATCAACTATTTTATCTTGATATTCATCTGTTTGCATTGCATAGTCCTCTTCTTTATTGGTCATATAACCCATTTCTACAATAGTTACTGGTACTTCGCACCAATTAATCCCCGACATCGTATCAGTTTCCCAAACTCCTCGATTATTTGAACCGGTTCGAGCACAAATGGCATCTACGACAAATTGTGACAATTCTTTACACTCAGAATGAATATTACTATTGTATGGATTTTTCGAAGTCTGGCATATTGTCATGGTTCCGCTTGGGTTACCCGATTCGGCTCCATCTGCATGAATTCTGATGAACGCATCGGCATGAGCCTCATTAGCTATTGTTGCACGTTCAACATTTGAAATATTGACATCATTAGTTGTACGAACCATAATTACTTCGTAGCCACGATTTTCTAATTCTTCCTGAAGTTTTAGCGCTACAGCCAGATTCAATTCATATTCTGCCACCCCAGTATAGCTTCCTGCTGTTCCACTACTTACTTTTTTCTTTGTTTCAGATGCACCTGGACCAACTGGTTCCTGTTCATTATTGCCATGCGCCTGATGTCCAGCATCAATAACAACTAAAAAGCCGTTCGTAGCTCCTGGTTCTGGTTTTAATTTTAGATATTGACTGGAAATATAACTAATCTTACCTTCATACAGAACCTTACTCCATTCCCCGTCATCAGAAATACGTTCAACTTCATCCCGTCTATTAAGCTTTCCAAGAATTTCAGAATCTGTTGATGCTTCACTCCGTACATTTACACTATCAATAGCATATACTATTTCGTTTTCTACGGCTTCAGCTAAACTCTCCTGCTCAATTTTGTCATCGTTAATAGAACTAGCAGCATCAATTTCACTTTCTACATCTTCATTATCTTCACACTGTACTTCTTCGATTTTCTCCGCCGATAGATTGGTTTCTTTATCTTTGCTTATATTACTGCATCCAACCATACTTATCAGTAAAAGTCCACAAAGTAATATCGCTATTTTTTTCATTATTGGTTATATCCTTGTTCTTTCTCGTATTCCTTTATCGTTGTTGCATTTTTCTTTTCATATTCATTCAAATTTGAATCGTAATTTTTATCAAATTCATCTGGGCTTAAAGTGCCATAATACCATGAACAGCTATCGAAATAATCCTGCAAAGACTGATCCTTAAACCTTCGACCATGTCTCGCCATAATTTCATTTCTTGCAATACGAACTTCCCATTCAGACAATCCATACAGATCTGATTTAGAAATATACTCCCGATCACTGTTTGGTAGAATGTATTCAGAAGTTTCTTCAAATCCAACAACTCTTTTATCTGCATATTTAGCATACAAATCTTCTGCTTCTTTAACAGTGTATCCCCAATAATCTTTTGCCTCTGCTGCGTTATGGTTGTGACCATCATTATCAATCCAATATATTAAGGAACCAGACTCATAGAAGAGTTGATCCTGTTCTCCTGCATCATTTACATTTAAAGCATAATATACTTCTCCATTATCATAATAATAGTCCGTACCCCCATCTTCTGCCACCACATAATTTACTTCAATGAGTTCATCATAAAGATAATAAACATATCCATTTTCAACTGGAGAGGATTCTAGGTTATCATTATGATAGTATCTATCTACCTGTTCCTGATACTTATTTTGGATTCTAATTACATTCTCTGGAACGGCATCATCTGAAACGTCGGTATACTCATCATCAAATGTATTATCATTATCCCAATCGTCATTTTCTTCCTGATAAACATAATCTGTGGTTCCACCATAAGATTCTACGCTCTCATTATTTTTATCTTTACCACTCATTGCTATCACAAGAATCACAATAACAACTACAGCCACAATACCAGCAATGATTAAATATAGAGTTTTTCGTGACAGAACTATATTTTTTCCCTGACTGGAACCAGAGATTGGTGTTGTAGGTACATCTTTGCCACTTGTTGTTTCTTCAACATCTTTAGTTTCACTTATTTCTTGTGTATCTTGTTTTGGTGGTTCTGAAACATGAATTGGTTTATTTTCACTTATATTTGGTTTATTGTCCTTCTTAGGAGTTGCTCGCTTTACTCCGGAAACAACTGATCCCCCCGTTTTTTCCTGAAACCACGCCTTACACTCATCACACATGTTATCGCCACTGGCACATGGTTTTCCGCATCTTATACACTTGGCCATATTTTATGCTTGTATCCCTTTTCCAAGAATACTTCCTTTCTTTAGATTGTATTAAAAGTGGATTTTGGAACAATCACCCTTAAATGCTTATTTGTCTACTCCGCAGATTAATCTACAAGACAATCTCCCGAATACTTTATATATGCACTTTCATATCCATTACGTTTCATTTCCGCTAGCTGAGTTTCCGCATCCGCTTTATTTGAATGTGCCCCGATGGATATCGCATAATACGTTTCTGGATTCAAATTACTCCAATCACTTGTCACAATCACTCGGGCATCAAAGCCTTTTGTTATTAATTCATTACACATTTTTTCTGCTTCAGACTCGTTTTTAGTTGCTGATACCCATACACCATAAAATGGCTGAGCAATATCTTGAACAGCTATATCTTGAACATTATCGAATCTGGCTTGGTCGACCAGGTCACTTCTTACCCAACCTGTATGTCCATTTATTGTGATTTTGTACCAAGTGTGAAGCTCGTTGTCAGAACCATAACCTTCTCCCATTTCTCCTAAATAAGTCATTATTGAATCATCTTCAACTGTATATACTAACGCACTATCATTTTTGGGCTCACTTCGAACATTCAATCCTGCATCAACATTCTTAACATAATATGTCGAATCAGACTCTTCCAAATTATCACCGGAATCTAAAGAAGTAATTTGTTCTAATTCATTTTCCGTATTTTCTACATCAACCTCTTCTGTGAATTCCTCTTTAGACTCTGCTTCTTCTGTATGCTCATCAGCTTCTATATCAATAATAGTTTCATCTTGTCCAGAAGAATCCGCATTATCCTTATTTTTTTGACCACTCAAATAGAAAAGCACAACAACCGTTGAAATAGCAATTAACGCTATTATTAACACTATATATTTTCTAGAGCTAGACGTTTTCGCACCATTATGCTCCGTAAATTCACCTCTTTTTGCAATATTTACTGGCTCATCTTCTTTGATTGATGCCTCTACGTTTTTATTTATAGACACCGCTTTTTCAGTTGTCTCATCCTTACTAGTCTCAGATTTTTTTGTAACTTTGCTACCTGAAGCAGGAGTTGATCCTCCTGTTTTTTCTTGAAACCATGCTCTACATTCATCACACATGTTTTCACCATTGTTGCATGGTTTTCCACATCTAATACACTTTGCCATAATCTACATCATTCGATTATCGAATCCTCCTATGCTACCAATGTTCAAATAATGAACTTATTACTCTGTACTTAGTCCCGCTCTAATTTTTGTTTGTATTATTCTAATTACACTATCGTTAATCTCTTCCTCTGCTATATCTCCAGTTTCTAACGCATGCATCACACCTGAAACTGCCGCGTGAAAATCTTCCGGAACCAGTATCATATCAATTCCCGCCTTAACTGCTGTTACAGCCGCCTCAGAAGATGAATAGTAATCCGTTATTGCCGCCATATTCATTGCATCTGTAATAATTATTCCATCAAATTTCAACTCATCCCTTAATATTGAAAGCATTTCATTAGATAATGTAGCCGGAATATAATCGTCGGTAATATTAGGTGTAAGAATATGTCCAACCATTACAAAATCGGCGCCTGCTTCTATTCCTTTCACAAAAGGAACAAATTCCAGCTCATCCAGTTCTTCTAATGTTTTTGAAGTTATTGCAGCCTCATAATGGCTATCTGCAATCGTATCTCCATGTCCGGGGAAATGTTTAAGCGCACAAAGCATTTTCGCATCCTTAAATCCTCTCACACAAGAAGACACCATATCTGCTGTTATATTTGGATCATCACTAAATGCCCTATTACCTATTACAGTATTCTCTGGATTAGAAAACACGTCTGCTACCGGAGCAAAATCAAGATTAAAGCCTAATTCTTTACACTCATTTCCGATAGTGTATCCTACAGTATACGCTTGGTTAGAATCACCTGTAGAACCAATATTCTTCATGCTCGGAAACGATGTTGTCCCCATGTTTGGATTATTTCCTACTCTACTTACAACTCCACCTTCTTCATCCACTGCTGTAAATACTGGAATTTTCGAGTATGCTTGCACATTACTTAGCATCGTCTGTGTCTGATTTCTGGAGACAATGTTCTGAGATAAATAGAGAATCCCTCCAACAGGATATTTTTCAAGTGCCTCTTGAGTTGTTGTTCCTGCTGCAGTCACCTGACCTACGCCTGTAAGCTGTTCAGGCAAAACAATAAACATTTGATATACTTTCTCATCTATCGTCATTTCGTCTACAATTTTTTTTGCCATCTCTTCGATAGTTTGTTGATTGCCCTCACTTTGCTCTGACATACCTGACGAGTCCACCTTTCTGTCAGAGGATTCTTTGACATTTTTCGTTAACATATCATCACCCGAGTCTTTTTCAGAAGTTATTTCTATGGTTTTATCTCCCGTAGGTTTTGTTGCTTTATTACACCCATTTAGCATTAAAGAGCACATACTTATAACTGCCACTATAAACAAAAATCTAACTTGCCTTACATATTTTTTTCTATTCGTCATAGTGCCCTATTCCTCAAATTCAATAATGTACCCAACCTTACCACTAATTGATGGGAATGCCCCTACAATATCATTTCTCTGGTCATTAAATGTCCAACCAATTTCGCTGTCATTATATTTCGCATTCCACAGACATAAGTATAGCTCTTCCTCATTATCAGTTGTATCAATTCTGCTAGGCTCATTCGGATACCAATTATCAAAAGTCCAGTCTTCGCCAGTAATCCATCCATTATCAGACCAATCATCTGATATTGAATCAATTCTTGCACCAATCCATATATATGTAAGCCCTGACTCATTTGCAATGTCACAGACATTATTGTATTCTTCTTCACTTGTAATTACGGCAAGATGACCGCCAGCGTCTTCAGCTTCCCATTCAGCCTCATGCCATGAAATATCTTTTTTTACATATTGATAAGTAGATACCTTTTCGACCTCTTCAGTCGTCATCTCTTCATCATAACCTTCATCATAAATTTCATCGTCTATTATGGTATCTTCATACACATCCAATTCTTCTGATCCTAAATCTTCATTGGCGACATCATTATTATCAAAGTTTTCAATTTCAGCAACACCCATTGTATTGTTTTCTTTCTGTTTTAGAACTACAACTACCACAGCAATCATCACTATTGCGACTGCTGCAATAATAATGAATAATGTTTTTTTAGAAATAACTATACTATTATTTTTTTCAACATTAGCCGGTTTAATGTTTTGATTGGCTACTTCTACCTGCTTCTCTTTTTCCTGTTCATTATTTTGTTCTTTATAATCAGCTTGCACCTCTTTATTAGGTTTACTTGTTATATTTTTTACGCCTGGAACAACTGATCCTCCCGTTTTTTCCTGAAACCATGCTTTGCACTCATCGCACATATTCTCGCCACTGCCACATGGTTTCCCACATCTAATACACTTTGCCATTTACTCTTCATCTCCACTTCACCAACACTTCTCCGAGTATCTTAATGAAGGAGTCTGGAATCGTACGTAACCCGAACCCAGACTCAAAACATTATTGATATTCTCTCACGATTAGAACTGATCAAAAGCTTCAAGCACTTTTTCATAGTACGAATCATATTCCGCTAATTCGCGTTTGTACACTTCATATTCAGAAAACAAGCCATCTATAATATCATTCTTGTTTTTAATATTCAACAAGCAAGTTTCATGAATATGCTTTCTCTGCATTTTATTTGAAATAACATTATAAGCGACCAATGCGGCACCACCAGCCGAAACAAGTAAGCAGAGCGGATTCATCATATATATAGCAAGACCAATACCACAAGCACCTATAATTGCACCCACAATAGCTATAATTAGTTTAATTTGGCTAAGCTGGGCATCTCTTTCAGCTTCATAATGTGAAGTGATTTTCTGACGTTCGCCTTCTCGATTTGTAAAATCAATCTCTGTAGAATAATCTCCTAACACAGCTGGATGAGTATCTTTTTGTCTACTTCTATAGTGTTCTGTGTATCGTTCAACAGCTTTCCTCTGAAGATTTTCGGTCAAGGTAAACATATTCTTTCTTACCTGTCCATTTACTGATTCTTCTGAATTTCTTGCATAAATCCACTCAATCATTTCAGAAATTAAATTCAGTTCTTTTCTTCTTTTTTCTTGACGCTCTGTGTATATCGCTTCTGTCAACTGCATATCACCATTACATGCAATTACGAGCTCATTATACTCAATTTCATCATATACACTGACTTCAACGTCATTAGGCTTTGCTATTTCATCATTAATAAACTGCTCTAAATATGTATTTTTTTCCAACTCGGTAACATTGGATACATCCATAATAAATTGCAAAATATTCATATTATTCCGAGCACAAACCAAAATATCTGCCATATCTGCATAATCTGTGAGACAACGTTTTAACATCGTTGTTTTTAATTCATCAGTGCCTTTCATACGAGTCAGATAATGCTCAATATTATTGAGTATTGCCTCCTCATCATATCCTTCAGCCTGAGCATTCATGGTAATAACTCTATTAATGAAATCAATGATTTCAAACTTTATTTTGTCTTCAACGTTATCATTAATAGTTTTTGACAACAGGGAGAATAACATCAGAAAAGTTTTCTGATCGCTTCCTTTCAGTTCACATTCCTGATAGAGCATAAACCATTTAAGAGCAGCCTCTTCCCTACCCATTCTAATGTTAAACAACATGTAAAAAATAGCACTATCTTTCTTGTCTAATTTAATGGAGATTTCTGTTGCTCGCTCTGCTAATGATTTATCATCATTCTTCCAAGCCATGATACTCAAAAGTACTGATGTCAACCAATAATCTGGTGTTTTCAAATGTTCCTTTTCCACGGATTTGTAGATAATTGCATCTGAAATCATGTGCAAGTTCAGATTGTCCAACATACCCTGAACTATTTTTCGGATTGTTGTGTAATTGGCAAAATCATAGTATTTCTTATTGTTACATGAACGAATTTTCTTATTTGCCAATTCCATGTTCTTAAATCGCACATAGAGTTTATCAATTTCCATTTGTAACTCGTGTGCTCTTATAATATTCTCGTGCGATGAATATATTCTGTTACTACTTTCATTTAAAGTGTTTTGAACCTTACTCTCATAATTTGACATCTCACGATGAGCTGAGGTCACTCCGCTTCCCAGCTCCGCCAAATATCCATGAAGTTCTCTATTTCTGGATTGTTCTTGGGCCAAGCGAGCTTGCAAAGCACTTATATCGCTCATAGTATCCCAACTCCTTTCATTGATTTTGTCTAATAGACGCTGACACTGCTCGTGTACGTCCCCATTCGCGTATGCGATCTACCGCCTCTGGATTTGTACTTGCAAAAGAAATATTGCTCTTGAAGTATTTTTTAATCTCTTCAAACTCCATATTATCAATTTGGTGAATCAATCTATACTGAGCTGCTTCTTTAATTACACTTTCAATATCGGAATATGAAAATCCATCTGACATTTCCGTAAGCGTTGCCAATTCAGTTTCTGTCAAACGTTTTCGCAAGCACTTATACAAGTATAATTCTATTGTTTCTCTACGTTCCTGATAGGTCGGCAAATCAATAAAGAAAATTTCTGAAAATCTCCCTTTTCTAAACAATTCCGGAGGCAATGCTGAAATATCATTTGCTGTTGCGACCAAAAACACTCTGCCGGAAGATTCTTGAAGCCAATACAGGAATTCCCCTAAAACTCGCTTACCAGTATCATTACCAGAATCCGACACTGAAAGTGCTTTTTCAATTTCATCAATCCAAACCACACAAGGAGCCATATTATCGATAAATGTTAAAGCTGCGTGCATTTTTCTTTCACTCTCACCCATCCATTTATCATAAATTGATCCAATATCAAATCTGAACAGTGGTAATTCCCATTCCGATGCAAACAGCCTTGCTGAATACGACTTACCGCATCCTGGAACACCTGCCAATAAAACGCCTTTCGGTGCAGTAATTCCATAATCATCCAATATTTCATCCGAAATGAAGAATATTTTTTTTCGCTCTCTAATCCATGCTTTTAAATTATCCAGACCTGAAACATCCATATTTGATGAAACAGAAACCTCTTCTACACATGGCACTGCAGCATATAACCTGCTTTTTTGCTTAGTCAAATCTTGCAGGTTGTTATTTGACAACCCTTTATTTGCCACCAATACGGAAATAAGAATGTTATCAATCTGTACTTCACTAAATCCTCTGAGCAACATCGCTGCTTTATGTATTGCTTCGGCATTCCACTCAACAGGATATCTCGTATTGTATTGTTTAATGAATTTATTAATTTGTTTTTCACGTTCATCTACATCCGGATAGTCCAGTACAGTTAATAATCCAAATTGCGCTAAGCGATTCCATACATAATCCGGTGTCACTAAAACAATTGTACCGGCAGTTTCCATCGCTAAATATAGTGAATCTAGTATTTCTCTGCTGAAAGCATTTTCATCACTAATTCGTCGCGCATCTCCAAGTACAAATGTAGAACCTCTGTTTTTTCGAAATAATTCCTGAGCGTAAGCTAACGGATCTCTGTCAACATCTTTACTTACACTATTCCCACTGTGGAGTGCAACAACTTGCTTCACATCTGTGTAGTAATAAATGTTAATTCTCATTTCCTCAGAAATTTCCCGCATCATTCGTTCAATACGTTCTCGTTCGGAGGATTTTATAACAATAAGAGGGACTCTCGCGAATAAATGATTTTTCACTTCCAGCTTTGTAGCTATATAGTTACCCATTTCGCCTATCCTTTTTTATCAGCCGATTCATGTAATATAATAGGTCATAAATTTCTTCATTCCCTGTTTCCTCTGCCAACTGTGTTAGGACTTTATGTACTTCTTTCCAGTATCGATTAGTTTCGGATACGGTCTTTTCGTCTAATTCAATAACAAAGGATTCAGGAATAAATTTTATATTTAAGTAAAAGCGACAGCGCTTTATATCCCTATAACATCTATACAAATTCGATTCTACATTACTAAAATCTCCATCCTCTAAAGACTCATTCAATAATGCCGTACAAATCCTAGTGCTTCTGTTCATCATTTGATTAACGGTATCTTGCACTCGTTCTAGAAAATGAGGCATAACCATTTCAATACCAGGGCACAAACCATATTTCAGATTGTCGATAAATTCATCTGTAACCTTTTTTTTACTTAAATAATCTAAACAACCTATCCATTGCTGATATGTTCTTAATTCATTTGTATTAACCATTATCTAATAAAACTATATGGAGGTTCTAAACTCCATGAAGGAAGCTTCTTATTCATTTCCTTAAGGCGTTCATTTGATGCAGATGCATTCGCACCATTAGCCCCAGCAAAGTTAGCCTGCATACGCTGCTCCATCATCTGTTCGAAATCCATCTCTTCATTATTGTTTCTCTTCTCTTCAGTCATGATCTTAACTCCTTTTCTTTTGAATGAATCCTATAACACGTATTACTAATTAAATAAATTCCATTTCAGAAAGAACCGCATCCTTTTTCTTGCTGTTATCTTCAAAGTACTGTCTGAAATCTCCAATTTCTGTCAAAGTTTGTATTAAAGCATTTAATGCAGCTTCTACACGTTTTGGATATTCTTTAATCGCCTTATAACATCTGTATCCCAGAAAAATCCCTGCCACTGCAGTAGCAACCAAAGAATACGGTGTTACAAACGCCAACGCAATAGAGGCAATAATGATGATTGCTGCCACTATATTCAGAGAATTTACAAACATATTCTGGAATTTATTAGTTTCATAATAGTTTTTCATGTTCTCTGTTAATTCAGCTTGGTCATTTCCGTTGCTTGTCCCTGTCCATGTATCAATGGCAAGGGAATACTCTATTGGAAATTCCTGCTCGATACGAATTGCAAACTTATCAAGTGCCGTCTTAAACCATTCCTTGGTATTCTGGAAAGCAAACTTACGAACTCTAGAGTTAGCTGTTTCATCGTAAATAGCCCAGCTAATCATCTGTTTACCAATGTTAAAATGCTCATTCTGCAATGCCATTTCTGCTTCGTACTGAGCCTCAGCTTTTTCGACAACACCCTCATTACGAACAATTAAATTGAAATACTCCTGTTCATTCCTGAGTTCTCGCTCTTCTTCATCGAAGTTTGACATCAAATTGATAAGGACAGCATCCACTCGTTCTTTATAATTGCTGTCATTTTGTTCTACAGCATCAACGTCTAACTCTTTAAGCAGCTGCAGAATTGTGTCATATTTTGATACTTCAAGATATGATTTTGACATTTCTGCTGAATTCACACAGTACTGTAAAATAGACACATAATCAAAACTCTTATGAGGGTTAATGTTAGCAAGATATGTTTCATAACTAGCAACAAGCTCCTCACAAATGGCAGCATCTTCGTTAATGATTGAAATCCACTGATCAATTACATCAACCACTGCCTGTTCCAGTTCACGATCCTTTCCAAATATTCCATCCAAAAAAGCATGCAACATAACCGCCGATTCTTGCTGAAGCATTGTCGGATCAAGAGTTTTTAAATATTCATAAAACCATTTTTTAGCCACTTCTGTTCTATCAAATCTTAAGTTAAACAGAGTGAAGAATAGTGTTGTCTTAATTGCATCTTTACGACCACCCTCTGCAAGAGCACTCTTAGCAACATCAGGATAGTTATTGACCCAAGCAGTAATTGCAATTAACGCATATGACAGCCAATATCGTGAGCTTGTCATCCATAATTCCTCTGACAGCTCCTGGATTGTACTGTTTCGTACCAGATTTATGTCAAAATCTCTTACCACACCCATTACTGTCCTTCGGATTGTCTCATAATTGCTAAATTGTTCCTTGATTATCTGATCAATTCTAATAATATTTTCATGAGCCAACTGACTCTGCTCACCATGCTCCATATCCTCTCGGAATTTGGAAATCTGATCATATATCTCTTTTGTGGCCTGTTCAACATTGATGCTAGACTGTCTTATATTATTTACATGAACATCAACATTAGATTCAAACTGGTTTATCGTGCTATTCAGATCTTGAATGGCATATGAAACTTGTGACATTTTTCTCCCTCCTAATCCTCAATGTTTCCAAATTGCATTAATGCAGCCTGTAAATCTGCAAATTTTGCATCCTCTGCTTCATAAAGAACTCTCCATTGTTCAAGTTCTTCCAAAGCATGTTGAAATCTTTGGATACTCAATCGTTGCTTCTCTTTTAATTGTTCTGCCATCGCAACTGATTGACGCCAAAACATAAACACACCTAAAAGTACCAACAAAATACCGGCTGTTAATGCGATTGGTGAAAATGCCCCTTTAGCTAATTGCACACCCATGATTACCAAAAGAAGTATGCCCGCAATTGCAATCAAGCCATATATTTTAACAAACTTATCTGCCAAGATATTTTTCCATTTATTCTTTTCATAATATTTCTCAATCTTTTCTTTTCCTTGAGAAAAATCTTCTTCTGAACATGTTACATCGCATCCGTCAATGTTAAATGTATATGCAGTTTTAACATTTTCTCTATAAGAGTCTGCATGTTTTTCATATCCTTTGATAATCCAGTTCTTCATGCATGATATTGCAAAATGTCTAACACTCAGAGGAGTAATATTGCTATCTTCAACAAATGCCCAATCCGTCAAAAGATCTGCAAATGTCTTATTCTGTTCTTTGCCAAATTCTTCGTCGAATTTTCTTCGCGCCGCTGTCTGATCACCTTGCGCAGAAATTATATGCTCGTTAAGCTTGATTTTCTTAACCACCTCTAGTTCAGCATCATCATACGCATTTACTAACGAATACAGAACATTTTCTATTCTCTGGAAAATATCCTCTCCACGCTGGTCTTCTTTGTGTAAGAGATCGTCGTAATACTTCGCCAGTAATGCATTCTTTTCTGCACTTGATAACGTTTTTATCAGTGTGTCATAGTCGGTGCAGGTTCCCTTTAGATGTGGAAAATTTTCTTTTGTCTGATGGAGATAATTCTCCGCATATCTGAATGAACGATCCACAAATCTCTTGTTAAAATCAGCTGTTGTGGCTTCTGACTGAACAATCATCTTTTTAAAGTACTTGCCGACCTCAGCCTGGAACCCTTCATCTTCACCAAATGCTCCTGCCAAATATGCTTGAAGCAGATACTGCCATTCTTCGCCAAGATTCGACGGATTAACTCGATCCATATAGTTTACAAACCAATTCTGTGCAGTTTCATTACGTGAGAATCGAAGATTAATCAGCATAAAGTATAATGATGCTTTTTGCGGTTCAATAAACATTGCTTTATCCAATGCTCTTTTAGCAGCTTCCTTCTCGTTACTTGCCCACAACATAACAGCCATCGTAGCATACGCCAACCAGTACTCTGAATTTTGCAGATATGCTTTCTCAACCATTTGACGCATATTTTCATTTGAGACAAAATTAGAATCAAGACCAATAACATAGCCAAGTGTAATTCTTCTCAAATTATTGTAATACGAAAAACGGGTGTGATATTCGTCCGTATATTGTGTAACATTTTTCGATGCAGTAGAAAGTGCCTTAAAAGTAAAGTATTGAGACGACATTTCCTTTATTGCTCGACTAACAGCCTGTGTCTGCTCGCTATTAACTTCTACCTCACCGGAAACCCCTCTCATTCTTGGTTCGAGATTATTATGCAAGGTAACAACATTATTTCGTAGAATATTAATATTTTCTAACGCTTCATTAATCTCATTCGTAAGACGATTGTTTTCATCTACCAATCGATTAATCTCATTAATAAGACGCTCTATTTCTTGTTGCTCGCGTTCATATTCTTCTTGAGTCATTTTCTCACTTCCTTTCTAACACTTATATCATTTTCGATAATTCCTTATAGAAATTGATTTGTCCTGATGGAACAATTTTGAATAAATCTGCCAGATATTTCTTATAAGAAAATGCATCTAGTATTCCTGTCTCAATGTAATGTTTTCTGATATTATCAAACTGCAAATAGAGATTTATAATATCCTGTTTGTCTCCCCGTTTTTCTGGTGCTCCTTTACTGTAAAACCTATTATATGGGGCAGAACAAAATTCAGATTCTTTGCAACTGTACTCTCTGAAATTCCCGCCATCTAGTATGTTTGTCAAACACCAATACGATGGTCTTTGCATCATTCCAGTACTCATCTGTTCCTTGGTATATAACTGAGTAAACAGACAGATTCCATAATCACCATCCACTTTTCTCAACACAGGAAGCGAACACGAATGTGGGTTCTTTGCCCCTCCCAATGCTTTTTTATTCATTTCTTTTACTATATCTTGGGTTTTGATAAAATTACTCATTACCTATTTCCCCTTTCTCGAAACAACAATGCATGTTGGATCTATTACCGGACTGTCTTTAGCGCCATAATAGCACCGTTCAAACTTATCAATATCCAAATAGCTTTCACCACCACCCGAATCGACAATCTTGAAACCTATTATACCACCATCGACACTTCTATCAACACCTGTCACACTAATCCAATGATCTGTGTAATGAGCCGTGTCAGTTATATCTCTAGGTTGATCCCATAATTCATAAGAATCTACGGCAATATTTAAAACACTGCCATTTTCAATCCTAGATGCCATATCATCAATACCTAATGCATCATCATAATCAAATAATTCAATGTTTAATTTATCTCCAACACGATGATTCATTTCATCATACAGTTGCATGAACTGTTCCGTACTAGTTCCACCACTGTTTGCTGGATCCAAAACATCCACTTCACATAGGTTTTTATCTATTGCAATATTTAGCACATCATTCTCTGTAATTTCATTGGTTCCCAACAGTTTATTTAATGTATTTGCCTGCGTTGTTTCACCACATGTACCTTCAAATCCGTGTTCATTGTTTCCTTGCTCAAAGAACTCCCCATTTCTAAACATTTCTGTCAATTCAGGGCGATCCTCGAGTAAAGATTCTGCGAATTCCACATTATGTTCAATATCATATGGAGCATCAACAATTTCGAGTTCCTCTACGACCGTTGGATTTTCTACAACGTCATCAAGTTCAAATGCTTCATCAAGTGTTGGGTCACTAACATCATTCATCCATTCTTCCACAGAAGAATCCGGTTTAGCCAAATCATTATCAAGGGCATCGTCCAATGACTCCATATCATCAACCTCGACATTGTCCATGATGTCTGAAATTGATTGTTCTGATTCCGGAATGTCATTATAATCCGTATCCTCGATGGAAGTCTCTCCGGTTTCGTCATAATCAATTGGTTCACGCCCCATCTCTTGTAACAAGTCGTTGTTCAATTGCTGCCACTCTGGGTCTTGGCTATATGTCTCGAAATCATCTCGACCATAGTTATGCCCATACATGTATTCCGTCATGCTATCCATAGCCGACGTCTCTGTATTTTCGCTATAGTCTATCGGTTCGCGCCCCATCTCTTGTAACAAGTCGTTGTTCAACTGTTGCCACTCCGGATCTTGACTATACGTCTCGAAATCATCTCGACCATAGTTATGCTCATACATGTATTCCGTCATGCTATCCATAGCCGACGTCTCTGTATTTTCGCTATAGTCTATCGGTTCGCGACCCATCTCTTGTAGCAGGTCATTGTTCAATTGCTGCCACTCTGGATCTTGACTATATGTCTCGAAGTCATCTCGACCATAGTTATGCTCATACATATATTCCGTCATGCTATCCATCGCTGACGTCTCTGTATTTTCGCTATAGTCTATCGGTTCGCGACCCATCTCTTGTAGCAGGTCATTGTTCAATTGCTGCCACTCTGGGTCTTGGCTATATGTCTCGAAATCATCTCGACCATAGTTATGCTCATACATATATTCCGTCATGCTATCCATCGCTGACGTCTCTACATTCTCGCTATAGTCTATCGGTTCGCGGCCATCTGATTCTAACAATTCATTATTTAATTGCTGCCACTCCGGATCCTGACTATATGTTTCGAAATCATCTCGACCATAATTATGTTCTGCCATGTATTCCGTCATATTGTCCAATGCCGAATTTTCCGACATTTCATCCAGTGTGATTGTCTCCTCAGAAGAATCTAATTCCGAGGTTGTTTCTGGAGCATTTTCTTCTACTGGCTCGATCGTTTCAATTTCATCTGACATAAAATCTGAATCATCTAATGAATTTGCATTTTCTATCTCATCAGAAGTTTCAGGGCCGACCTCAATGCTATCCTCTTCAATATCATTTATTTCGGTCTCGATTTCAGATGATATATCCTCTCCAGTACTAGATTCTATTTGAGCAAAGTCACTTTCATCGGTTGTGAACTCCTCAGCCTCGCCATATACTGACGACTCCGTCTCTTCAATTCCAATGACCTCTTCGGAATTCTCATCGGTATTTTCTGGTTCATTTTCAACAATATCTGTAGTTTCGTTATCGTCCTGTATATTCTCGCTACTCTCATATTCTTCAGAAAAATCTTCTGAATCGTTCTGACTCTCTTCGCTTTCTTCAGTGAATTCATCCTCTAGTGTTTGTGTCTCATCCTGGCTCACTGATAAGTCCATTTCGTCCAAATCATCAGTCAATTCATCTTGTTCCACACTTTGCGTATCATCTTCATAGAGATGCTCTTGAACATCCTCAGTTGACACTTCGCTCTCTACGTTTTCTACCAATGTATCATCGTTCGATTCATCTTCTATAACTGCATCTAACGTATTACCTGAATCAATAATAAGCTCATCACTGACATCAGATTCATCTAGCAAAGTATCTTCCTGAATGTCTTCGATATAATCCAACTCATCTAGCAAAGTGTCATCTTGAATATCAAACGATACATCATCAATATCTTCGGTATCTAATCCGCCAATA
This sequence comes from Bariatricus sp. HCP28S3_A4, assembly GCF_052066395.1. Lineage (NCBI taxonomy): Bacteria > Bacillati > Bacillota > Clostridia > Lachnospirales > Lachnospiraceae > Bariatricus > Bariatricus sp. HCP28S3_A4. The sequence goes on from NZ_JBQHSE010000032.1 coordinate 18,984, forward strand.
TCCTCATATTGCATCATATCGTCCTCAAAGATACCTTCGTCTATATCAAACTCAGTCTCATCCATCAAATCCATTACCGAATCATCAGTAACTGGTTCTGATACATCTTCAAAATCTTCAAACGCCCCCATATCATCATCCATTATGGGAACTTCATCCATGGTAGATGATAAGTCGTCCACTGAAACATCGTCGAAGGAGTCGCTTACATCATCAAAAGAATCGAAGCCAGACTCTAATTCATCACACATAGACTAACTCCTTTCCAGATGGTAAAGAAACTTTGCATGATTTACTATCATTTCATATTCTTCATCATTAATTGAGAACGGTACCTCAAGTAGCGCCTTTCTGAAATATTTTATCTTCACGCAATTCACCATCTGTTTTGTTTTTTTCATAGAAGGACGGTTATTAAGTATCTTTATAATTTCAGGATTCATGCTCACAAGAAATCTCACAAACTCTTTCTTTTCCTGAATTTTTTCTGGAAAATCTTGAAAAATTTTTGTAGCAACATAATCCGCATCATCCTTCATACATAAATCACACTGTTCACCACAATACTTGTTGTATTTACACTCTCTATGTGGCACTAACAATTTTGCATGTTCAGGATCCACCCAATACCTTTCAAGTTCATGGATTTCCGAATCAGAAATCACTTTCCTTATTGGTGCTACTTCTTCAACATTATATGTGGCAATTTGAAGCGGCGAATTAATCTTTCCAAAATGAAGCATAGCTTGCCCAACACCAAGTCTTGCTAATTCTTCATACTCTGCAGGACTCATATTTGTCGTAACACTCATAATGTCTCTGCTTTCTTTTTCAACAAGCTTGAACATCATCTTTACATTTGTATTTGCAACAATATATCTTCCGATTTTTGTTGGACTTTGATCTGCAATGATAATACTAGTACCCAGTGACCGAACCTCGGCAATCATATCCTCTATCGTTGATATAGTAGCTGCTCTAGTGTCTCCTGCATCGGATCCATTTCCCTTTTCAAGAAGAACATGCGCCTCATCTATCAAAATGACATTTTTTAATTTTCCATCGCCAATATTATTATTCTTTGTATGCGTACATATCATCATGAGAAGAAATGCCATAATTAGCGATTTCTGCTCTTTATCTGATATAGCATTTAATTCAATGATTGTCGGTTTATTCAACAAATCCTGTAAAGGAATCGTATTAACCGTGTCATAAATATTACTATTCTGTTCTATCAGACTAACTAATCGTAAAACGCCTGCACTTTCAATATTTGCCTTGCTTTCTCCTTTATAGCCAAGATTAGAAGCCACCTGCTTAAATACGCGAATAAACTCATACATTCCAAATTTTTCTACATCAGGATCAGCAGAAGTACTTCGCTTTTTCCATCCATATTTAACATATGCGTTATTTATCGCATTGGTAAAAACATTCGGCAATGGACTTGGCATATTAAATGCAGCCTTGAATGCAGTCATTAATCCCGGTGCATATGTTTCTACTGTAACGTTATCAGGTGGAATAAATGGATTAATAATATATGGAGATACATCCCCTTTACCTGGCGTAAATATCTGTATATCCGGGATTGCATCAACTAATGACCTATACTCATTTTTTGTTGGCTCAATTACAAGAAATGGAATCTGGAAATCTCTCCAAAACTGCATAAGTAATCCTAATGAAAAATTAGTTTTTCCAGTTCCGGGCATACCTACAATCAAACCATGTTGCGTAAAATCATTAAGTGGAATACCGGCTTCCGAAGTTCCTGCTTCTCTCGACTTAATTACATTTCGTATTCTTCCTAACTTGAAGCTTCCTTCGGCCATGATTCTGCTATTAAGCTTTTCTTTATTACTCTGTGTTCGTCTGCTTTCTAAACCAATCGTATTCCCATCATCAATAGGCAGTTTAAAAATTGATTTTAATTCCTTTACTCCGAGAAGCTGTCGCATTCGTAACATGTAAGTCGGAGCATTTTCAATCTGCCAAAATGCCTGCTCTCGAATTTGATACACTAATACATTTGCATTAACCCATGGACTAACAAAAAAGTTCTCGCCAGCATTACTTATGAAATTCGTAACATCAATAAGTTCAAATGCACTTTCCCACTCGCGATCTTCTGTCTCTAATTGTTCAATCATCTTGCTGCCGAGAGACGCCGCTCCATGTTCGTCCGAATAAACCAAAAAATTATAGTAATAACATGATTCATGTAATGCCATAGAAGATTTTTCATAATAATCAACAATATTTCTGAGATTCAAATCGAGATGAGGCCCCCTTTGAAATCTCATATTTGTCGCATACATATTCATGTTGTTCTTCATCAGTTCAATCATCTGAGCTTCCTGCTCTGTAAAATTCGTAGGAATAATTTGCAGAGAAACCACACTATTCGGATGATTTGTAAGAGCATTAGTTATGGAAGATGTATTTATATTTTCTGAAGGTTTAATTAAATCGTTATAATATACATATCCATATAGCGGCATTGAAAATACTCGTTCTTTTTTCGCTACAGCATAGGTTTTTTTTGTTTGTATCTTTAACAAATCTTGCTGTAAATCTATATACTCCGCCTCATCATTGAACTCAGATATTTCATAATTAAGAGCAGCCATTTCATCACGAAATACTTTTATATGATTTTTTAACGAATATTTAATATATTCAGCCTGATCACTTGTCCCAAGTTTTCTAAATAAAATTAACATTCTAACCTGGGCCTCATATGTTTGGTCTGTAGTTGCGATACTCTGCCACAATAACTCAACAGATGTATTTTCACTATCCATCTGTCGAGAAAATCCATTTAGCATTTGTGAACATACAACCTGCACATCGCGATTAGCTTTTTCCAAATTCTGACTTATTAGCTCATAAAAAGGGACAGAGATTATCTCTGCTGCACAGCAACCAACTAATTGTCCATTATCAGCTTCAAGACAATATATCATCACAACACCTCCGTCTCTTTAGTAAACCCTATCTCTAGAAGAAGAAGGAGAACACATTATTTTCTTCACATAACGTTATAGTCATCTGCGATAACTGAGATTTATTATCGGTTATATACTTTTTAAATTTCTGACTCTTACCATTCACCAAAATAGGAGCATTTAATTTGGCTTTTGCCTGTTTCATTGCGCCAACAATAGACTGAACAGTCACACTAGAATCATCCGCCGCTAAAACGTATCCCTGAAAAAGATTACACCTTATCGTAGAATTCAGGTGCTTCACTTCACATTCAGACTCACCAAAAGTCTTTCCGTTTTTCTCAGCAAATACAATTGCGTTCTGCAATTTAATTTCCATTGGATCCTCAGAAAACAAAACATAATTGGCTAAGGCTTTATCTGTAATTCTGGAGATCGGTGTTGTTAATAATGAAATCAGTTCACTACGATACTTTTCGACTGATACACGTTCTAAGTATAGGCTTAAACTATCCGCATTTACTCTCGTGCCATTATTAATAGATTTCTGAATGAAATCTGCCTTTTCCATATAATTAGTTTCATTGGCCTCGCAAGCTATATCCAAGAGCATGTTACTGTCCACACCAATACCACTATTACTCAAGAGCTGAGTCACCGCATTTTTTGTTTCTGATGAATCTTTTGAATATTTGATATAGTTATTAAGCACATCACGAAAAAAACTCATATTAAGATTTAGCTTAAATAGTTCTTCTAACATTTCCGGCTTTTTGTCGCCATCTACCGTCGAATTGACAATGTACTCAGTAAGCGAATTAGTTGAAATGGTATCAATATACTCAATCAATGTCTTTACTAAAGCAATTCTATTCTCAAAACTCTCGTCAACTCTAAGAAGTATTTCCGTGATTATTGCATCATTATCCTTAGGACTTAATTTGCACTGTTCTGCATGTTCCAAAAGTTTTATTCGTTCGTCTACTGTAAGGTCTTTTCGAACAACCATGCCTCTCACAAGTTTATCTGACATTTTGATAAAAATATCATTGTTAACCAGTTCTTGCATTTCTTTGCATGCGTTTTCCCCTTTATGTTTGATATAAATATCCGTAATCAAATCATAGAGTTCTGCATCCTTAGGCTTGGTTGCACAAAAAGCTTTGTACACATCCGATATTTGCATATCAGAAATATTAGGCTCATTAAGAATATGTTCAACAACACATTGCATAGGCGGAGCAATACCATACGATACCGATTTCTCATAAATCATAATTTTTGTTTCGATACCATCCATGGTATTAGTCAGATATGTATCAATTTTCTTATAATCATCCTGTCTAAATTCCGCCTTTTCCATAATAGGAATCAGTCGTTGTCTCTTCTGATTGGAATCCTCATACGAATTCAAGCACACGAAAAATGCATCATGACAATTAATATTGTCCGAATTTGCGAATATTTTATCTGCAATTTCAGGCTTTTCATTTTTCAACGCATAATTAAGCAGATTTGCATTTAGGCTTTTTGAATATACATATGACACGTCAAACAAATCTAACACAAACTGGAGATGTGCTTGTGCCTGTAATGTGTCATACACCAATACTAATACACCGAATGCATCGCCATTCTCATCAAATGCCTCGTATAATGCTTCTTCCTCCGTCGATATTCCACCATCAGCTACCGATTCGAGTTTCATATAAAGTCTTTTAACTTGACCAAATATTCCCTTGATTTCACTTTGTTGGCAGGCCCCTGGGGTAATCAGTGTAAAGACTTTCAGACATATCTCTGCGATAAGTGTGCCGACATAATCCGAACTGATTTTTTGGCATTCAACTAGATTTTTAGTTGCTGTATCCATGCGGTTATATGCCAAATCTACCAAAACCTGTTTCACAACATTTTTGATCGTATATAAACCGTCATACTCTTCTTCTCGCCGTATTTCATTTCCGCAATAAATACATTCCCAAACCTTTTTTTCTTTAACGTACTTTAATGTCCCGTCGCAGCCAGGGCAGCGTAAATGTTTATAACTAGTGGCCATTATGCTTCCCCTCTCGTTCTTTTATCTGTTATTTAGTTGCTTTTAAAAGGCTATTTCTCTGCATAAACAAAACTTCGATATCTTTACAAGTCTGTATTGCCTCTGCATTCCTGCTATTTTCAATATTGATTCGAAGTTCGTTTACTGTCTGCATAATCTGTTCCTCAATGTCAGCAACCGCAGCATTAGACATTGGGTCAGAATACTTAATGGTCTCACTTAATTTCTTTAGTGATTTTTTCAAAGCCGGATCATTTACCTGCGGAATGAACACATCAACATCCACTACAAGAGTCTTGATTGCTTCGACATTTTCTTTCAAATTATCGTTAACATCTTGAACAACATTTCTTGACATTAAAGCCATAATGGCAATCACCACATAAATCGCTAAAATCAGGATTTGGAGTACAAGCGCTAATTTAAATGGTGCATTTTGGAAAAACATAAATACTGCACCCACAAAAATCGCAGCAAAGAAATAATACAAAGAGAGCGAAGCCAGTGGGATACCCATAAATACTGTCTCTGTTTCCAAACTTCTTAATGCAAGAAGCATACTCGCAATCTGAACAATAAATGCTATGCACATAAATGCGTAGCTCATCCAAAATACTCCGTTCTTCTCATTTGCAATTACAAACACTAACAGGTTGAAAACCGCAAAAATGATAGCGTAAATAACTGCTGTCATAATCCAACTTTTTTTAGCAGTACTTTTTTTCATCTCTTTTATCTCCTATCTCAAATCGTATCCACATTCCGGACAGAATTTCATTCCTGGCTTGATTGCATTCCCACAGCCAGGACACACATTGTTCTCTACTTTATGTCCACACTCAGGGCAGAACTTCGCACCAGGGCTTAAAGGCCCTCCACACTCTACGCAGAATTTTTTTGTTCCAGCCTCTGATGGAGCAGATGGTCTAACACCTTTTTCCGGTGTCGGCACAGGATTCTTCATAAAGCCACTAACATCAAACGGTGATGTACCTGTTAACGAATTCACTCCCTTTGCCGGAGTTATTCCTGATACATCTTTTGGCGAAGGATCTGTTGGAATACGATCGGTGCTAAGCGCATTTCTGGCAACTTCTGAAATCGTACTTCCCATCACCATGCCACCCATAGCGCCACCCATCATGCCACCAAGAGCGCCCATTGTGCCTTCATTACCAGCAAACTTCTCAGCAATCATCATCTGACGCTCTTCCTGCCATGTGTAGCCTTCAATCAAACGACTAGTTCTTCTCTCTTTTGCATTGCTAACTGCGTCATAATCTTCCTTTGGAACGGAAATCGCTTCAACGTTAAAGAACTCTATTTCTATACCGTAATCATCAAAGATTTCTCCAATTCTTTCCTGGAGAACTTCACTTATCTCTAATAAGTTTGCACTTATCATGAAATAACTAAGCTTTCCATTGATCATGATTTTGGATACACAATCTTTTACATGCTTAGCAATGATTCCTCTAAACTTTGAAACCAACATTTCTGGTGTGAATTTATCTCGAAGTCCTGCCAGCTTGAGCAAAAATTTTCTTGAGTCTACAATTGAATATGACAAACTACCATGAATCATTACATGTAAGAAAATATCATACAAAGGATCCTCTAACGGAATGGCATCTTTTGTTCCCCAAAGCAAGTCCATTTGATGTACTTTATTTACAAAATACACTTTACATGGGAATGCGGTTTTTCCACCTGTAGGAATCTCTATGATTTTTCTAAGAAGTGGGATGTTCGATGTTGTTAATGTATGTCTTCCCTCACCAAACAGATCAGCTGCATTACCATTAAGAACAAGTAAAGCTTCATGCGTTGGATCCACAATCAGCTGTGATGTTGTATTGAAATTTTCCTCTGGATGTTTCCATACTAAATAATTTTGAGCCTCTGCCGAGCACTGGATTACCTCTGAAATTGCCATAATTATTTATCTCCTCTCCATAATAATTCCGTTAAAAATTTCCAAACGTCTTTCATCTCCTCGACTTGTGGTTCTTTTTTCTTAAAACCACCACCAACAGAATATGTAATTACTCTATTGGGTCTATTTTCCAGTTCCATTACTGCTTCCATATTCTTGCCTCGTTTTCATAAATAAATATTTATTATCTTTTTCTCTTTTTACCGAAAAAGGATGTGATTTCTTTAACTTCTTCAGCTTGAGAAGCTCTTCTTTTAAAACCACCACCTACTGTAGATGTAATAATTCGATTCACATTGTTACAAGGTGGTACATCTGGAATTTCTATTTCTGTATCAACTTGATCACATATTTTTTCAGATAGATGCTTTACAAAAGTCTCCGTGTCATAATCACTGTTTTGTTCATGTGAAACCACATGTTCCTGCATTCCCGCCAACAATGAATCATTTACATTATCCTCTACAACTTCTGTTTCCATTTCAACGGATGAGCAAGAATCTTCAGCGTTATCTATTGACTGCTCTATGATTCTTTCTTCAACCATAGGCTCACAGAACCGTTCCTGTAACGCCTCAAAATCAGCAACTTCTTCCCGTAGCTCAACAGTTTCTTCTGTTATTTCCTCTACTAGAATTTCATCTGATTCCCCGGAAGCAGTACTGTCATCTACATCCACTTCTTCCAAATGCTCTGCTTCTTCCGATTCAGCGGCTTCTGTTTCAGTTGTTGTATCTGACAACTCTCCCTCAGCATTCTCTTCTACACTTACTTCAATTGGATCCTCGCTTGCTGTCGTTTCTTCTAGCACTTCATCAATTGACTCTTCTGTTTCTGAAAACAGTTCTTTTAACGCTTCGAAATCGGTAGCTTCTTCTTGCAGTTCTACAGTTTCTTCTGCTGCTTCTTCTGTTGGAATTTCACCTGATCCATCGGAAGCAGTACTGTCATCTACATCCACTTCTTCCAAATGCTCTGCTTCTTCCGATTCAGCGGCTTCTGTTTCAGTTGTTGTATCTGACAACTCTCCCTCAGCATTCTCTTCTACACTTACTTCAATTGGATCCTCGCTTGCTGTCGTTTCTTCTAGCACTTCATCAATTGACTCTTCTGTTTCTGAAAACAGTTCTTTTAACGCTTCGAAATCGGTAGCTTCTTCTTGCAGTTCTACAGTTTCTTCTGCTGCTTCTTCTGTTGGAATTTCACCTGATCCATCGGAAGCAGTACTGTCATCTACATCCATTTCTTCCAATTGTTCTGCTTCTTCCGATTCAGCGGCTTCTGTTTCAGTTGTTGTATCTGACAACTCTTCCTCAGTATTCTCTTCTACACTTACTTCAATTGAATCCTCGCTTGCTGTCGTTTCTTCTAGCACTCCATCAATTGACTCTTCTGTTTCTGAAAACAGTTCTTTTAACGCTTCGAAATCGGTAGTTTCTTCTTCCAGTTCTACAGTTTCTTCTGCTGCTTCCTCTGTTGAAATTTCACCTGATCCATCGGAAGCAGTACTATCATCTGCAATCGCTTCTGCCAGAAAATCCAGTTCTTCGGTTTCAACTATTTCTATATTAGATGCTAGATTCGGCAACTCTTCTTCCGCAATTTCTTCAATTGGCTCTTCGCTTGCTATCGCATCTCCTACAACATAGTCAATTGAATCGTCTGTTTCTGAAAACAGTTCTTTTAATGCTTCGAAATCGGTAGCTTCTTCTTGCAATTCGATTGTTTCTTCTGCTACTTCCTCCGTTGAGATTTCATTTGATTCCTCGGAAGCAGTACTGTCACCCACATCCACTTCTGCCCAATGTTCTGGTTCTTCCGATTCAGCTAATTCTGTGTCTGTTGTTGAATCGGACAATTCTTCCTCAACATTTTCTTTTACAGTTACTTCAATTGATTCTTCACTTACTTTCGTTTCTTCAAATATCTCATCTATGGATCCTTCTGTTTCAGATTCAACATTGCTACTTTTTATCTCCTCCCAGCTTTTAAATGTGAAACTTTTTTTCTCAGGAAGCGGTGATAGTTTTGGATTTATTATTTTATCTTTTAAACTGTTGTATTTTCCGTAAAAAGGACTTGATGCCGTTTCACTTCTGTTAACCCTTAAACCGCCACCAACTTCTAAGGAATCATTTCCCATTTCCTTTCGAGTCACTCCAAAATCAATTCTAGAACCACATTCTATACAAAAACGCGCATTCTCTGATAATGGTTTTCTACAATTAGGGCATAATGAACTAGCCATAATGTCACCTCCCTCTTTGCTCTACAACAATTATCTTTGCATAGAACTATTTGTTCTTAACCCTTATTCCTACGCCATAACTATCGATAATAAGCCGTATATATTTTATCACATTTTATGGATTCCGTAAAGATTGCTTGCTACAATAATCCGAAAAACACGAAATTTATTATTTTACCATGATTTTGTTTTTTTATCAAAATTAAATCACAAAAACATCCAATATCTGCATTATTGTAAAGTCCAAATTTCCCTTCTTGATTGTATTTTACAGATTTACAACTCAAAAATAGTCATTTATTTGGTCGTTTTATATGGAGGAAATTGATATGACAAGAAAAGTAAAGAATATATACAAATGTTTGTACCACAGGTGCCGGTGCAGGCGTTGGTGCGGGCGTGTGCTTTTTATTTGAAATGTATTCTGTCGTTTTTGATGTAGCTTGAGACTGGACTTGCATCTTATTCCTCTTTCGTATACTGATAAAAAAGACCGGTATAAAGCAATGGCTAAGATAGCCATATCTCCACACCGTACTTTGTACTCCTGCTGCATTCGTCACTCCCCTTCCTATCGTTCATCTTTTCCAGTCACAAAATATGATTTTTCTTCCTAGGTTCTTCACATATTTGTCAAATTCCGGCTTTGCTAAAATTTTAAGTAATTACGCATTTCTACGAGCTTCACTATAATATATCTACAGATTTTACACGAACATACATTTCTACACTGTATTAGCGTTACAATATACTCACAAGACTATCATGCCAGCTCAACCCCTTTCTCTTTGCTATCTTTTCCCTGCTGTTTCGCAATAATCTCCTTATTGATTTTCAACCGCTCATGAATAGATTTCTTTTCCTTTTTCTCCATTGTTTTTTCGTTCTCAAAAAGGGAGCCCTGTTTTAGGGCGCCCTTATCAAATACTGCTCTTTCAGCCAACTTCTTTTCTCCATCCACCGATAATTGAACTGCTCCTTCTACTCGTTCAGGTGCTCTTTCTTCCAAACTGCAGAAACTCTGCAAATATGGCAGCACATGCTCCTGCATATCCGTAAGATCTGCCATATATACCTGAAAGGATTCTTCGCCCTTACCCTTTTGGTAATTCAGCCAGCTTTCATCGTTCAGTTTCATCTCATTCTGGTTCTTCAACTGCCTCACAATACCGCCATTTCCATCTCCGATATTGATTTTTCCTTTTAATTCCTGCATCTGGTTATGCTCCGGATAATAAATCGTAAAATACATCTGAACTGTTTTCTCCGGCATTCCAGTCTTTGGATCTGCTTGTGAAGCCAGTTCTGTATCCATTTTGGCTGTTATTTCATCCAGGCTTCCCAGCTTCTGATAACCGGAAATATTCATTTCCTTATCCTCACAGAAATTGATGCGGACAACCGGTACTGCTGTCTCCGGTATCTCAGGCTGATAGGCTTTCAGTTTCTCCAGAAGTTCTTCTGCCCGTGGAGACTCTTCGCATTCCTCCTCAATAATATCTTTCAAAAACGGAATGTACCTATGGGCATATCCGCATCTTAATTCCAGTGCGACAGTTTCTACCATATCTTCCTCCGGGCTAAAGTTATCATGATAATCATAATGGTCAAAGTCTTCCGCTAATTGATCCAGTGCCGCCGCCAGTTCATCCGCAGTCATTTTCTCCGGATAATAATGGACATTCAATTCCTTCGGGGGATAATATCGAAAATCCGGAAACACCTCTACGATCTTTTCCAATGCCTCATGTACCATTGGAAGTGCTGCCAGAAATGCCACATCATCCAGGTTGTCTCCCCGGATCGATTTCCGGCTGACCAAAGATACCTCCGCTTCATCATAAAAAGTATCATTCGGGTCACGGTAAATAATGCCCATGCCGTTTCCATAGTAACTTAACGTAGAGTCATCAATGATTTCCCGGTATTTTGCGAGTATCTCATCCAGATTGGTACTCTTATATATTTTGCCAAGGCTATGGTATTCATCACATTCTGCAGCATAGTATTCCAGATAAGGCTCTTTCTTCGGAGGCATATTGTTCAGGAGGTTATCGATCATATTGTAGTTTGCCTCCTCCATCTCTTCTACTTTCGCCAATGGCTTGTACTCCCCACTGGCTTTCATCTGCTCCGTTTTTTCATCCAGATACCGTTCGGATTTTTCAAGAAAATCTTCTAACGTACCAGTCTTATCCGGTCTGATCGGGTTCATATCTACCCGCATATTTCCGACCTTATACCCTGCTTCATTCAATATGTAAAACAAATCATCCTCCCGGACAGTTCCCTCATAAGCAATTACCACATCCACATCAGAATCCTCTTTATATAGCCCATCCCTTGTACGGCTGCCGTACACACGTACAGCCTGTATCCTGGCATCCAGATCATTTTCAATAATCTCTGCCTGTGCAATCGCCCAAACGGTCTCTTCGATTTCTGACCGGCTCATTCCATTTAATCCGGCTTCCGCTTCCGTATGATCAGAAATGACCGGCACACGCTTTCTCTGGCTTCTTGCTTCCTGAAGAATCTCTGTCTCTACTTCTTCCGCTTTTTCCTGAAGTTCATCATAATCTACCGGTATCCGTTCTAACTGCTCCAGCCCTTCATCTTCTAAAATATTCTGAATAGCCTGTCTCATAGAAATATCCGGATCATCCAAAATGCCTCCGTCCATGAGTTTATACTCCTTATCATAAATGGAATAATCATATCCCTCTGTTGCCACCTGAATTGAAAAGTATTGATCCCCGATCCGGTAAGCCACTTCCTCCTGGTTCAGTTCCGGCTCCAATTGCAGGAAATCCGGCAATTCACGGAAACTGATACTGTCTACAAAATAGGCTTTTACTTTTCCATTTTCATTGAGAACTACAATATCACTTACCGATAAGGAATGCCCGGTATAATCCGCCGGATGGGCAATATTGAACTTTTCATACAGGGAATCCAATGTATCACCATAATGCATTTCATCGGAATAGATTAGCTCGTAGTCCTCTTTTCTCACCTGATACCCATGCCTTTCAATGAAATTCAGATCCATAAATTCATATTCTCTGCCAGGGCTGCTGTCTATGATCTGGTATATTCCATATCTGTTTTCTGTCCCCAGAAGAAGTTTCGCCTCTTTCAGTGACTTTATCTGTGGATACTCCTGCATCCGTTTTTCCAACGTTCTGATCCGTTCCACATCCTCTCTCTCCATCTGGTAATGCTCCGGTCCTCTCTCAATCTCCATCCGTTCACGCACCGCAATCGGTCTTTGATAAGTGGTAACCAGAAATACTGTCTCCCCCGCATCGAACATTCTTAATGCTTCGTCTCTATCAAGATCTGTCATTAGAGGCTGATACAATCCAGCTTCCTCAAAATCTATTTCGTCCTCTTGTTCCTGCATACGCTGCCACGCCTCTTTTTCAATTCCATAGAGACCTTCATGTTCCAGTATCATCTCTCTGCTGGCATAGTCCCCATGGAAACCATCTGACTGCAGGCAGAACACCTTTTCCCCGACACGATGAAGCTCCAACGCCATCTCCTGACGAAGAGGAAGCATATCATCTGCGGTATAGCCATATCCCTTTAGCTCTGCCATTCCTACGGAACGATCCGGGAATCCGTCAATTTCCTCTCTGGCATCCCCCAGGATTTCATCCACCTTCTCTTCATCCGAGGAACGGACAGCGTCTGCCAGGTCTCTGACTATTTTCCTGATATGATAATCATCTCCGGTCAAAGCAGCATATTCCAGAATCTGTTCCTTCTGTTCCTCTGTAAACACAATATTTCCCCGCTGTTCTGCCCGCTCCATCTGTCTCTGGGCATAGTCCCGAATTTCTTTTTCTGCCATTGTCATAATCCTGTTCATTGCCATACGCATTTCCTCCCTATCGTCCAATTCTTCTGGCAAGTACAATCAGTCTGCCGTTGGTGCTGGAATATTCACAGGTAGATAAAGAAAGCAGCTCATCATCTTCCCTTACGTTAACATCCGTCGGATAAAGCTGATAAACTGCCATCTGCTGTAAATAATCCATCTGCTGTTTTCGTGTTTCTTTTTGTAAAAAATCATAATAACCACCGCTTTGTGCCACATTTGTCACATACACAGCAGCTACTTCATACTGGTATTTCTGGTTTTTCAAGAATAACGTGATTTCCTTATGCTCACGGTAATACTCTTCTTTTTTATACCCATTTAATTGTTTGAACATACTGCCATCTTTCATTTGGTGACCATAAATAATCAAATGTTCCTGCCTGGCATCAATATCATTCCGGCAATCCAACATCAGTGTTCCACAGATAGCATAGTTCTTTTGAAAATCATGGTGGAGATAAAATTCATTGTCTTCTCCCTGCACGACCGGATAACTGATATCAGTTCCATCAATCTTCAGCCACCCAATGCAGTCTGCATTTTCATCCAACAGTGCCTGATAATCCAAATCATCTATTGCTGTCATTGGGTTATCCGCATTGAATTCTGTATCATAATCCTCTGTATCCTTTTCCGGAAACGCAACCTCTTCCACCTGACGGTAATTCTGCCTATTGTCGTAGGAATCCTGCCAATAGTCCAAGAGGTATTTTCCACATATCACCGAAACAACCAGAAACACCATCAACAATACTTTTTCTGTTCTCTTCACATAGTTCCTCCTTCCAGGCATGAAAAAACCGGCAGGTATTTCACTGCCGGTGTATATCGGTTATAAAACATAATTGAATTTATTTACTTTTAGCTCCATCGTCATTAAATGTTGATTCAGCTCTAAAAACTGAAATTTGTCGCTTTATTCTCAAAGATAAAATATCAATTTATTTATTTTCCCAGTGTTCCTTAGTCATAATATTAGTGTGCCCGATTCTGATCTCATTTAGAAGAGGCACTGGCACATCATAGCATGTATGGTGATATACAAATCCGAGTTTCTCCTGAACTCTTTTTGACTTATAGTTTCCATCATAGTATCCACACCAGATTGTTATCATACCAAGTTCCTCAAAACCTCTTTTTAAAAGAGCTTTCGCAGCCTCGGGCATGTACCCCCTACCCCAGAATGGTTCTCCCAACCAATAACCCAACTCACATTCATCATCTCTTTCAGTCATATCTGTATGCCCATTTAATTTTAACTCAACAGCTCCAATTGCAACATTATTTTCTTTCTCACATATTGCATAGCATTCAGCCCCACAAAAAACATTATCAATAATATTTTTGCTTTCCTCAATATTTTTGTGTGGTGGCCATCCGGCAATTGGACCTACATTAGGATTCTTTGCATAAGCAAATAAACTTTCTGCATCATTCTGTGTCCATTTTCTTAAAATCAATCTTTCTGTTTCTATTCTTTTCGTTCCGGTTTGTTTCATATGCACTACTCCTTTTGTAATTATTATCTGTCACGAAGTCAAAGTTTCTCAATTGTCCTCACAATTATTGCAACATTTTCATCAATACTTTTTGCTCCGTCTAATCTGACTTTGGTGCATGTCAATCTATTTGCACTTTCTTCAACCGTCTGACTACTTTTTTCAGCGATGATACTCCTAAATTCCTTTTGTTGCTCGTACATATCGCCACCAAACATGACACGCGAACCAAATCTAATTTCTTCTCGATGCTGTACCCGCTTTACTCGCTCATCAGTCGGAGCCTCTAAAATGAATGCTACATCAATTGCGGCTAAAATATCCGCTTCCCAATTCATTGTCACACCGGAAATAACAAACTGTGTATGCTTTCTTATATCGTCGCGAATCATTTCCTGCACTTCTTTTTTTGAACGAGGAACGGAATAAGGAAGCCCCCCTAAATACTCACATTCAACATCATATTGATGCTCGAGAATTGCTTTCCGTGATTCTCTTTGTTCCGGAAAATAATAATCTTCTACATCCATTTCAAAATAATTCAGCCTTTTACTAATTTCATGTGCAAGTGTAGATTTCCCACATCCATTCAATCCCATAATTGCAATACCATATACCATCCTGTCTTTGACAGTTAGCAAAAGAAAAAATCGCTGTATCCCTTGCGCTTACTTGGGTACAGCGATTTTCATCGTTGTTATAGAGTATTGTAATTTATTTCCTTCCTTT
>NZ_JBQHSE010000033.1:0-33990 GCF_052066395.1 Bariatricus sp. HCP28S3_A4
AAGGTTTTTCATCAATTTTAGGGAACACTTCTTCAGCGAAAACTTTTGCCCAGGAATTTTCTAACGCTTTTTGCTCACGTGCAGTGAGGTTTAAAAAACTATCGAACAGAGATAACTGTTCTACATCATTTGTTTTAAAAGACATATGCAAACCACCTTTATTTGATAAGATGATTATACCATATGTCTTTCATCAATAGTAGTTATTTAATTAGTTGGGTACCTTTTGACCCCAGCATCGTGTCAAAAGCAACGTCCCCATTACCCCCATTACCCAAAGAATTCTTCCGTTGCCCGAATCATATAATAGGTATCCTTAATTCCCGCCGTTTCATAAGGAGAATGCATGGAAAGCTGCGGCAATCCTATGTCAACACTGTTCACTGATACCTGAGACATTGCGATATTACCGAGTGTACTTCCCCCTGCCATATCCGACCGATTCGAAAAAAACTGTACCGGTACTCCTGCTTTTTCACAGATTTCTTTGAAAACAGCAGTACTGACCGCATCGCTCGTATATTTCTGGCCGGCATGGGATTTTATCACGATTCCTTCATTCATATAAACGCAGTTACATGCATCCGTCTTCTCCGGATGATTCGGATGGACGGCATGGGCATTATCACAGCTCAGCATAAAGCTGGAAGCCAGAGCACAATAAAACTCTTCTTCGTCTTTTCCTAATCCCCGACTAATCCGATGAAGAACATCATATAAAAATGTAGAACCCGCTCCCTGCTTTGTTCCCGAGCCCACCTCTTCGTTATCGAAACAGGCAAATACATTGATAGATTCCTCGTTTGTCCCTTTCAAAAATCCTTGCAAAGAAGCGTATGCACACTGTAGGTCATCCAACTGCGGACAGGAAATGAATTCCTCATTCGCTCCCCAAATGGAAGGTTCCATACGATTATAGAGATATAGATCCATTCCGTAAATGTCCTTCTCTTCCGTCCCCAGTTCTTCTGCGATCATTTTTTTGAAATCGCCTTTCCGACATTCGCTGCCGCCAAAAAGTGGCAGCATATCGACCTGTTTATTGTATTCTAATCCCTCATTTACTTTTCGATTCATATGAATAGCTACGTTCGGAATCATTACCAGATCACGATCCACCTTAACAAGTCTGCTCACAAATCTATTTCCTTCTTTGACCACTACTCTTCCGGCAACAGAAAGCGGCCTGTCAAACCATGGTGCACAGAGCATTCCTCCATATCCTTCTGTATTCAGTTGGATGTATTTACCGCGGACTTCCAGTTCTTCATTTTCCTTAATCTTAAATGTAGGTGAATCGCTGTGGGAAGCCACGATGTTAAATCTGTAGTTCTCCAGATTCGCTCCAACTTTCAACGCAATCAGACTGGAATCATTTCGGGTAACGTAGTATTTTCCTCCCGGGCTGACCTCCCAGCGCCTTCCTTCCGAAAGCTCCTGATATCCTTCCCCATTCAAAATCTTTTTCAGTGAATCTACCGCATGAAATGCAGTCGGGCTGTTCTTGATAAAAGATGCCATATCTTCTGCCGTTTTCTTATACATTTTTCATTCCTCCAATATACAACCATTTTCCCAGTCAACAGTCTAACACTTTTCCCACCATTCTACAAGAAATTTTATAAAAGTATAATTGCGAAAAAAGACCACACAACAAGCATGGCAGTTTACTCGTTGTATGGTCCTTAGAGGCAAAAACTCGGTTTTAATACAATCTTAATAAATTATTTGATAAAGCTGACGTGTTTGCAGATTTCTTCAATGGCTTTATCTTTTCTTTCGTTGAAGATTACTTTATTCTCTTCAAACAGGTTACGCCCTTCTGTGTCAATGGATACGATGAGCGGTCCAAATTCTTTTACACGGCAATGCCACAGAGTTTCCGGCATTCCCAAATCGCGCCACTGGGCATCCACAATTTCCTCTACCTCAGTTGCTGCAACTACTGCATTTCCCGCCGGGAATACACAGTGGATCGCTTTATAATTCTTGCAGGCGTACTCTGTATTAGCCCCCATACCGCCTTTTCCGATAATGACCTTCACACCGGTCTTTTCAACAAATTCTTTTTCGAATTTCTCCATACGCATGCTGGTGGTCGGCCCGACGGATACCATCTCGAATTTGTCGTTTTCCAGAGGACGGATGATCGGTCCTGCATGGAAAATGGCTGCGTTTCTCACATCAACCGGAAGTTCTCTTCCGGCTTCCACCAGTCTTCTGTGTGCAACGTCTCTGCATGTTGTCATACTTCCGTTTAAGTATACGATATCTCCAATATGGATATTTGCCAAATCCTCATCTGATATTGGTGTTGTAAGGATTTTCTTTCCATCTTTCATTTCCAGCATTATAATTCCACCCCCGAATGTGTCGTGATTGTATAGTTGAGATCTTTATCAAAAATAATGTGGCCTCTTCTGTGTGACCAGCATCCTACATTGACAGCAACTCCGATTGCGGACGGATGTCTTGCCGTATTTTCAATGTGAACGCCCATAACAGAATATTTTCCACCCATACCCTGTGGTCCGAGACCGATCGCGTTGATGCCGTCTTCCAGCAGTTTTTCCATGGATGCCGCGCGTTCGTTTTCATTATGGCTTCCAAGCGGACGCATCAGTGCTTTCTTGGAAAGAAGCGCCGCGGTTTCCACAGAAGTCGCAACACCCACGCCTACCAGAAGCGGCGGACATGCATTAAGCCCATAGGATGTCATGACATCCATAACAAATTTCGTAACCCCCTCATAACCTGCGCCCGGCATCAGAACCATGGCTTTTCCCGGAAGGGTACATCCACCTCCTGCCATGTAGGCATAGATTTCACACTGATCGCTATCCGGAACAATATCCCAGAATACTGTCGGCGTTCCTTTTCCCACATTTTTGCCGGTATTGTATTCGTCGAATGTCTCTACACTGTTATGACGAAGCGGTGCTTCAAACGTTGCTTTCACAACAGCTTCTTTTAATAATGCTTCCAGTTCTCCAATCAGCGGAAATGCGGTTCCGCATTTTACCCATAACTGCAGGACACCTGTATCCTGGCAGCTCGGCCTGTTCAGTTCTTTTGCCAATACCTGATTCTTTTTCATAGTCTGGTAAATGACCTTCGAAAGCGGACTGTCTTCCTTCTCGGCAAGTTCATCCAGCTTTGCAATAATATCATCCGGCAGCACTTTACCGATGTAGGACACAAAATTTGCCATATAAGTAGTAAGCTGCTCTACCTGTTGTTTCTTATCCATATCTTTTCACTCCTTATAAATTTGAATTCAGTCTTTCTTCTCTTACGGGAAGAATGGAAATGCAATCGGAAGAATGATCATACTTACAACCGTTGCAATGATGATCAGCGGGAAACCTGATTTCACATAATCCATAAATTTATATCCTCCGGCTCCCACCACCATGGTATTTGCCGGCATTCCGATCGGTGTCGCATATGCACATGATCCTCCGATCACACATGCCATCAGCACGGCTCTCGGATCCGCTCCCATCCCCTGGGCAATGGAGAGGCAGATCGGAACCATCAGTGCTGTTGTTGCCGTATTGGACATAAAGTTCGTCATGATACAGCAGAGCAGGAATACGACCAGTGTTAAAATGTACGGTGACGGATTCTCTCCTAATGCTCCGATCACTTTGCCCGCGATCAATTCTCCTGCTCCTGTACTCTGAAGAGCTGATGCCAAAGACAAGGTACCTCCAAACAGGAAGATCGTCTTCAGGTCGATCGATTTCAGCGCATCTTTTTCTGAAATCACTCCGGTAAGGATCAGAAGCAGCGCTCCGATTCCTCCGGATATACAAAGCTTGATTCCTATCTTATCTTCAAAAATCATAGCCAGAAGCGTGAGCACCAGAATGATAAGTGATAACCACTGTTTCCACACCGGCACATCGCTAAAATCCTTTTGTGTATCAAATGCACCGTCATCTGCCACTTCATGACTCGGCAGAAGCTTATACCCAATCGTCGCATAGAAAAGAATGCCTACGATCAGAATCGGGAATCCCACGATCACCATGATTGCAACGATCAGCATGCGCTCCGTCTTTGCAAATTTTGTTACAATTCCACCGATCTTATTTGCCATTCCGGTCTCAAATAATGCACCGCCGACGATGAACATTGCCACAAATAAAATAACATTGCTGTCAATAAATCCCGCAAAAGCTGTTTTGACATCCAGCACTCCTGTCACGACCAGTCCGATACAGACGATCATCGAAGTAACACCCAGCGGAATCTTTTCCAGCACGAACATTACGACTGCAAACAGGAGAAAAAGTAACGTAATTGTAGATGGACTCATTTGCTTTCCCCCAATCCTTATTCATTTATCGAGTAATATGACGGCCGTTCTTATTACTTCTTGTTACGATTTCATTATAGGAAATTATTTTCGGCTTGTACATTTACGAATACTTATAACTCCATAAAAAAAGCTTAATGTGGGGCGGATTTTTGTGCATTTTTACTTGTGATATGGTATAATCCAAAGAAAAAGCAGCTCTGTTTTTATCGATTCTGCTTAAAAATGCTTCCCGAAAAAATTTCAGAAAAGAAAAAAACATGAAGATCATCCAGTTAGAATACTTTTGCGCCGTATGCCGCTATCACAGTATTACGCAGGCTGCTCAGAAGCTTTACGTTACCCAGCCCGCCATTTCAAACGCAATCAAAGAATTGGAAAAGGAATTCTCTATCAGCCTGTTTGCGCGAACCAAGAACCATATGTCTCTAACCAAAGAGGGCGAAATCTTCTATCAAAAAGCGAGCAAACTGCTTGATACCATCAATCAGACCTCCTCGGAACTCTATGACCTCGGCAGGCAGGTCAGCCCGATCCGAATCGGAATCCCGCCTCTTCTCAGTACGGTCTTCTATCCGGACATGCTGATCTCTTTTCAAAAAGAATATCCTTCTATTCCTATTGAGCTGTTCGAATATGGCTCAATCCGGGCTGCCAACATGGTATTTGACGAGACACTGGACCTTGCACTTGTAAATATGAATTTTTATGAAATCGATAAGCTGAATTCCTATCAGCTTCTGTCTGACAGGATTGTATTCTGTGTGTCTCCGGAACATCCTCTGGCTAATGAAAAAGAAGTCTCTCTGGAAATGCTGAAAGACGAAAAGCTGATCCTGTATAATACGGACTCTGTTTTAAATACGACTTTGTATTCTCGCTTCGAAAGTTCCGGAATCAAGCCAAACGTGATCATGCATGCCAGCCAGCTCTTTACCATCCGGAACTTTATCAGCAATCATCTGGGCGGAGCATTCCTCTATTCTTCTCTGATGAAAAATCTGCCCGGGCTGATCGGTATCCCTGTTGCCCCGGCTATCCGCCAGGAGATTGGGTTGGTGTGGAAAAAAGGGAAATATGTGAACGACAGTGTGGAAAAATATATTGCTTTTGTACAGGAAATGAATCCTGAACTTTTCACGCCGTCTTAAGAATGGAAAATGGAAGTAATCATCAGTTCGCTTTCCCTGATTACTTCCATTTTTTCTATAGTTCGCTTAACTCTAAAGATTTTTTCACCGCCTGTGCAATAGACACATCCGGTACATAATATGGAATCAATGTTGCCTGTACCGCATGATAAAGATCGGATTTTCCCGGCCATACTGTACCAATCACCTTATTGTTCCGATCCATCTGATGGAACCACGATCCGTTCACATGATCCAACACGTCCTCATCCAGATACTGCATAAATTCTGCATACTTCTTGGCATATTCCTGCTTTTTCGTCACATGATAAAGCACTGCAGATGTATTGATTGCTTCTGCCAGCGTCCAGTGCATTCTGTCATGTACTACCGGTTCTCCATTCCAGTCTGTCGTATAAACGATTCCGAGTGCCCCATCCGCATTCCACGCATCCTGAACAGCCCGGTGAAACAGCTTTTCTGCCGCCTCTATATATGTCCATGCGGACTCTCTGTCATTTTTGTATGTAGAAAGTGCCCACTGTGTAATCAGTCTTGCCCATTCAATTCCATGCCCCGGTGTCGCCCCATATGGTTTAAACTGATCTGCCGGCTGTTCCTTATTGCACTCCAGATCTGCTTCCCATTCTTTTGTAAAATGTTCCGGTATCCTCCAGTTATTTACAGACGCCCAGCTGATAACATGATCAATAATACGTCCTGCTCTCGCTCGATATTCTTCTTTTCCCACTGCATCCGCTACCGCCAGGAACGCTTCCACCGTATGCATATTGGCATTTAATCCCCGATAATTATCTAAAACTGTAAATTCTGTATTCCACGTATCACAGGAAAGCCCTTCCTCTTCATTCCAGAACCTTAGATCGTAGAGTTTCAATGCCTCATCCAACAATTCTTCTGCTCCGGCCCGCCCGGCAAGAATTCCAGATGTCGCGGTGAGAATGACAAATGCATGTGCATAACACTGCTTACTGGGCAGAGCTATTCCATCCGCAGTAACCCCTGCATACCATCCCCCGTTTTTCACATCATGGAGTTCACCACGAATTCCCCGAAGTGCTTCATCGACCAATGCTTCACTCCCCGCATGTCCAAGTAAGGTCCCCAAACTGTAAACATGTGCCATACGGCAGGTAATCCATGTTTCCCTGTTTCGCTCCTTCCACGGAGTTCCGTCATCCCCTAAATAATATGCACTCCCCTCAGGAGACGGAAAACGATATCCAAAATCAAACAGATTATCTCGGATTTCGTTCATAAACTTTTTGTTTTCCACTGTGTCAATTTGATACTTTTTTTCCATTACTTTATTTCTCCTTAATAGCAATCTACCATCGTTATATCATCAATACTTTTTCTGTCAATATTGTAGATATGCCCGATTCCAAATACAACGGCACTCACGACCAGAAGCACATGTCTTAACGTAATCCCACTTAACAAAAACATGCATATCGGAATGATGGCGAGCGCCATACTCTTCCAAAATTTCTGTTCTTTACTCCATCTCTATTCCTCCTGATTTTGCTTTCTTTTCCTGAGTTTCCTTCTGTATACCGGCATATCCGGTCCGGCCTCTTCTGCCACCTCCAGTATTCCGGCTTCCATCATCTGCTCGATTCGCCCATGTATCCAGACATCACTGATCGCAAGCCGGTATTTACCCATGACATCCCCGATCACTCTCGCCTCATAAAATTCCTGCGGTGCTTTTGTAATTTCCAGCTCAATATATCTGTCATATAACGTTTCCGCAACGCTCATTAACCTTCCGTTAATCACAGCTCGCAGCGGAGCATTCTCTTCCTTCAACTCTCTCCATTCTTCCGCACACATTTTTACAAAAATGTCCGTGGCCTTCTGCTGCAGAGGAAGATACCGATTCCACTCTTCCGCTGAAAGCTCCACCGGGATATTTCCCTCTCCCATAGCTTTGCGCCACCTTGAGGGAACCCTCCGCACTTTCGCTGAATACAATTTCTATCATATCATACCTCCTATAGGGACGTTTCTTTGTTCTCCATTGCCTTCCTATAAATTCGTTCGTCGTATTCAATACCTATAGACCGGCAACGTGTCTGATAGGAAAGGAAAAAGTCCACACGCCCCTTTCCACATCCTTAATCCAAAAGCGTATTTCCCTTTCGGATCAGTCCGGTATTTGCCAGCCGCTCCAATACTGAATAAGGCGTAGGTTCATATGGGTAGCGATACTGATCCGCATTCGAATCATCTCTTCCCATAGTATGAATCCGCAAAAGTTTGTCCCATTTTATTTCATTGCTATTCATTATCCTTTACTGGGGACAAATCAATGTCCCCAAGACAAACATCCCCTTCCCTTCAACAAAATTTCAATATAATATTCAAAATCTACATCGTTCTGTTCCTTTAGTACTTTTATATATTCTTTCTTAATCGCATCTGCTCCGGTAAATGCACCGCAGATTGCAGTCGCCATTGCGCCGATGGTATCTGTATCCCCACCCATATTGGCACACAACAGGGAGCACCGGTTCGGATCCTGCGCATAATATGCGGCTGCAATTGCCGCAGGTACGGATTCGATGATTCCCACACCGGTTCCGATCACATCATAGATCCGCTTTGCAAACTGCTCCTCATCTTCGTATTCCTGTCCTGCAATTTCCAGTGCGATTTTCGTCCGTTCTTTCAGCCTTGCGCTGAATGTCTCGCATCCTTTTTTATATCCGAGTTCCTCAATTGCCAGAATATCACCGATTACCTTTTCAAAATCATCATTCACAATCGCTGAACTGACACCTACCGCAATCATGGAAGCACCGGCAATCGTCACATCGCTGGTGTGCGTAGCTCTCGATACACCGTAAACATAGTCCACAATTTCCTGCTTTCTTTCCGGTAAGAAAAGGCAGCCAACGGGAGGAATCCTCATTGCACTCCCATTTGAAAGTGCTCCGTCCGTAATGGTAGTATCCTTAATTCCATCCCGGAAATTAGAAAGTGCCGCCTTCGATGTGGGTCCAAGAATATTCTTCTCCCAGGCATTCTCTTTCTCTGCCCAGGCGATCATCCGCACCGCAATATCCCTGGCATCCGGCACATATCCTGTAGCAGCAATAGAATCCAAAATCACCAATGCCTGTGCCGTGTCATCTGTAAACTGACCTCTTTTATAGTTGCACGCCACTTCATTTTCCGCAGGACCATCCATCAATCCTTCAATCTTTTTCCCAAAGAAATCCCGGGCCTTTTTTCGTCCCCATAATTCTGCCGGCATTCCCATAGCATCACCAAGAGCCATCCCATATAAAGCTCCTGCCACTTTATTTCTCAACTCTTTCTTATCCATCTATTTCCTTTCGTTCTTCCTGTACATTCATCAATGGACTCAGAATTCCATGATTAGATTCACATGCAGCTGATGCAGCATCCCGCCAAGTTCCTCTTTGAGAATTCCGTAAGCTTTATCTTTCGTGCAGTGACCCGTGCATACATAGGCAATACCGGTTTTTTTTATTTTCCCAGCTAAGGTCCGTATTTCCTCTTCGGATTTATTGTACAAATGAAATCCTCCGATCAGGCCATACACCTTCTTTCCGGCAAATGTATCCGCTACCTCACGGATGATATTTGCAGCCCCGCCATGAGAACAGCTGTTAAAGATCACCAGCCCCTTATCCGTGTCAAACACAAGGCTCTGTTCATGTGAAAAATCATCCGGCTGCCATCCATCCGGCTTCTTCTGATACATCTTTTCCCTTTTACCAAGCTGTCTCAGTCCCTCTGTCTTATGGGGAATCAGATATACCCCTTTACAAAGCTCATAATCTTCCTTCACATATACAATTCTGTCTTTATAGTCAGTCAGGATATTCCTGGGCAGACCAATATATTTGTGGAAAATCCATTTTTTGAAATAACAGTTTTCGGCTGCCCCTTCTTGCAGATAAAATTTTGATTTATCATTATTTTCAAAAAATGCTTTCATCCCGTTCGAGTGATCATAGTGCGCGTGCGAAAGTACGGCATAGTCAACCTCTTTTATGGATACTCCCATTTTCTCAGCATTTTCCAGAAAAAGTTCTGACGCGCCGGTATCCAGCAAGATCTTCTTATCTCCGTATTCAATGTAGATACTTAATCCCCACTCACCGGCCAGTTCATTACATGAAATATTATCAACTAACACAGTCGCTTTCATAATAATAACACCTTATTACCTTTCGAATTTGAAAATATTGTACCAAAAAACCAGGGAAAAAAACAGTGTACATATTTCTATATACTCTTTTCATGGAACACAACTGTTGCATTTTCCATAACACTATACTATAACCCTTCTACTTCGGAAGTTTCATTCTGAGACTTCCACTTCTTTTATCCGTTATGGATAATCAGTGTATTCACAAATGGAGCTGTATGGCACTTACCGGGGATCACTTGATTGAATTCGGACGTCTAAAAGAGCGGGAACGTGCGGAAAGAGAGCTGAATGAAATGAAGCTGGAACGTGATGTTGCAAAGCAGGAACGCGATGCCACAATACAAGAGTTCAATACGGCAACCCAAAAACTGGAAGAAGCTTTTGATACCATTGATTCCCTCAAAAAATCCATTGCACTTTTAGAATCATAATTGGCCAAATCACAAAAGTAATCCACATCAGATTAAAAATACAGCGAAAATACCGGGTACACAGCCACCGCCAGGGCTGGGCTGTGTACCCGGTATTTCTTCACAACAGAATATACTGTCCTATTCTATTGCCTCCGTCTCGATCACGAATTTTACATTTCCGTCCATCGAGCTGTCTTTTCCGCTGAATGTCTGATATGCACAGTCATCCGACATCAACGCATCCAGTCTGTCAAGGATATCGCCAAGTTCCTCTTCCACGGTATTCTTCAGCTTACTGGTACCTTCTCTGTCAAACTTGCGCATTCCCTCTGCCAGCTCGGCTGCTCCTGACTGAAGCTCAGATGCCCCGCTCCGAAGAGCCTCACTGTTTGATGTGAGTTTTGCTGATCCTGCTGACATCTGTGTGCCAAGTGTATTCAGGCCGCTTGCAAGCTGATTGGTTCCACTCTGTAAGGTACCGATGCCAGTAACCAGTGACTCACTTCCGGCTTTCAGCTTCGCTGCCCCTTCGAGGAGAGAAGCATTGTACTCGCCAAGTGTTTCAAATCCATCATTCAATGCATGGATACCGCTGATTGCTTTCGGGAACTGTTCTGCTGTCGCCGCATTTAACGAAGCAAGACTTTCGGATAATCCGCCTTCTCCTCCGATCGCAGCATTCAGTCTCTGCATTCCGCCATCCAGCATGTCGATCTTTGTCGTCAGTTCCTGGATAGAATCAGATGGAAGACTTTCTTTTACCTTCTGGATCTCGCTCAATCTCTCTCCCATTTCTGCAAGCTGTACCTTCAGATTTTCAGCCGTATCAGAAAACGTCTTCATGTTTTCTGAAAGGGAAACAAGCCATCCCTGGAATGCAGTTGTATCAATGGTCGGGATTTCTATGCTGGCTTTTTCCATTGTGGAAAGCTGATTGATTCCATCTGCCGCATTCTGAGCTTTCTGTAACGCCTGAATCGAAGCTTCCAGTTCTGCTCTCGCAGTTTCATCTGTTGTACGATTTAGCTGCTCTTGTAGTGTCTGAATCGAAGCATTCATCTGACTTTTACTGTCTGCTGCCGCCTTCTTTGCCTGATTGACCGTCTGATTATAGGCGTTGATCTTTTGATTCAGGCTGTCTGCCTCTTTCTGGCATTCTCTCTGAAGGCCGGCAAGCTGCTGATTGATCGTTGCCAGCCGGCTCTGCATCTGCTGCAGCGTGACTGCGATGTTCTGCACCGGAGCCGCAACACCTTCCTTCAGTTCCGACTCCATTTGTCCTGTCGCATCAATCATTTCATTCCCGGTCTTCACCATAGAATCTACCGTTCCCAGAAGCATCTGAACTTCTTTCGTTCCAAGAGCTTCTTTCAGTGCAGCCGTTCCAGCCGCCAGTTCTTTGGCCGCGGCTTTGATATCCTCTGCCGAGTCCCCTTCTCCATCCGTCGCAAGACTCAATTTTTGAATCGCAGACTGTACCATCTGCAGCCCGTTTCCAAGCTCTGAAAGCTGGGTTGCTCCGGCTGCAAGCTGCTGCTCTCCTGTCACATAGGAGGTCACGCCGTCAGCCAGCGCATTGGCTCCGTCTGTGTAATCCTGTACTCCCTTGGCCACCTTATTGACTCCGTCCACATACTCGGTCACACTGCCGCTTAACGTTCCGTTTTTGCCAAGATACATCTGAATCGCATCGTTCAGTTCATCGGCACCTTCTGTATAACTATTTACACCATCCGCAAGCGATGTGGCTCCATCCGAAAGCGCTCCGGACCCGCTGACCAGTTCCAACGCCGCATCTTCCAGCTCATCCAGAGAATCCTGCAGCTCATCGAAGTCTGCGATATCGTTCAGATCCATATCATCCAGAAGATCAGAAAGTGCTATGGTAAATGTAGCAGACATCGAAAAATCAGTAACATCTGCTTCAATCTTCAGGCTTTCCGGTATGGTAAGCTGCGCCCCTGCATCCTTCTTCTCATCCAGATCCAGACTCTCCCTTAAGCCAGGCATTCCAAACCCCAGAACAATGCTCCTGTTTCCATCGGAAATAATTTTCCCGTTATCGATCGTGACGTTGTTAAACGTATCATTTGAAAGGATCATTCCTGTCATCATAACAAACGGTGTATAGACCTCTTCTTTCGTTCCATCCACATCCACCGTTTTTTTCTCACGATTCTCATAATCCACCTGAATCGTCAGATGTCCGCTCTTTCCCTTCAGCTCATCGGGCTTTATTTCTTTTCCGTCCAGATAATACGTAAGCTTTACAGAAACCGGAAGCTCCTGATCGGTCGTTCCCTGATAGTAAATATCTTTTCCGTCCGTATTCCATACCAGCTTACCATTTCCCTCCTGAAACGTCTCTTCTCCTTTAATGTTTTTGATATTCTGCAGGGTACTTTGATCGGTCAGATTTCCGGAAATGCTTCCGGAATTTTTCAGCCAGTTGGATACCGTAATCGCATCCGTATTCCCCAATGCATCCGTATTTACATACACTGTCTCATCTTTATATACTACTTCCTGATCTGCCGCAAGAACCGGAACTGCACTCATCATCACCGACATTCCCACTGCGAGAGAAGCTGTAAGTTTCCGTTTGATTTTACTGTTTCTATTCATGATTTCTACGCCCTTTCTGCTTTATTTTTACCAAGAAATCCGATGGAAGTCTTGCATATTACTTTGTCAAATATCATAAACATGGCCGGAAGTACCAGAATGACTACGATCATACTGATAATGGCCCCCCGCGCGAGCAGCGTACAGATGGAACCGATCATTTCTACCTGAGAGTAGCATGCCACTCCGAACGTTGCCGCAAAGAAACTCAGTCCGCTGCTGATAATAGACGGCATACTGATTTTGTGTGCAATGCTGATTGCCTCCATTTTATCCTTGCCACGCTGCCGCTCCTTCTGATAACGGGTCGTCATCAGGATCGCATAATCCACAGTCGCTCCCAATTGGATCGCACCGATCACGATACTCGCCACAAACGGAAGGCTCGTTCCCTGATAATAAGGAATCGCCATATTTACCATGATGGCAAATTCGATAACGGCCACCAGAATGATTGGAAGGGAAATGGATTTGAACACGATCATGATGATGATAAATATCGCAATGATCGAGAGCGCATTTACCCGAATCAGATCGGTATCGGTGACATCCTGAAGGTCCTTCATAAGCGGTGCCTCTCCGATAACCATTCCGGTTGTATCATACAATTTCACAATTTGATCGATCTGCGCGATCTGTTCATTTACCTGATCCGTCGCCGACTCATACTCAGAACAGATAAAAGCGATCTCATAGTCGTCGCTCTGCAGCATACTCTTAATATCACTCGGTATCATAGAATCCGGCACAGACGGCCCGATCAATGAATTCTTACTGATCGTCCATTTCACCCCTTCCACCTGATCGATCTGGTCAAACATCTTCTGTTTATCCAAACTGTCCATATTCTTATCCATCAGCACCATGTGAATGTTGCTCATGTCAAAATCCTCTTTCAGCGTTGCATTTGCAACATTACTGTCCAGCGTGTCCGGAAGGGACTCTGCAATATTATAATAAATCTCCGTATGATTGTTTCCGTAAATTGCCGGGAACAAAAGAACCAGGAAAATGAGGATCCACGCCTTATAATGTTTTGTGATAAATGTGGAAGGCCGATCCATATTGTTCAGCAAATGCCGGTGCTGTGTCTTCTCGATCGCTTTATCAAATACCAAAACCAGTGCCGGAAGGATCGTAACACAACAGATCACTCCAATCAGAACGCCCTTCGCCATAACGATTCCAAGATCTCTTCCGAGTGCAAATGTCATGACGCAAAGAGCGATAAATCCGGCAATCGTTGTTACCGAACTTCCTGCTACGGATTTGAACGTATTGGCGATCGCATGACCCATGGCCCGTTCTTTCTCTCCCGGGAAACGTCTCTTATTCTCTTCATAACTATTCAGAAGGAAGATTGAATAGTCCATCGTAACTCCAAGCTGCAGCACAGCCGTCAGCGCCTTCGTAATATAAGAAGTCTCTCCCAGGAAAATATTACTTCCCAGATTGTAGAGAATCGCGAGCCCGATACTGATCAGAAATAGAACCGGAACCACGAAAGATCCGGACGTCAGCTCCAGAACCAGAAGGCTTAAGAGCGCTGCAATCACCACATAGATTGGAAGTTCTTTCAGTGCAAGATTTTTAATATCCGCGACGACACCTGTCATCCCACTGATGAAGCATTGCTCATCTGCGATCTTACGCATTTCCTCTACCGCTTCCATTGAATTGTCCGATGATGTCGTATCGTCAAAAAGCACCAGCATCATCGTTGCATTCCCTTTAAAAAAGGCTTCTCGCAGATCCTTCGGAATCATTTCCACAGGAAGACTGATATCCGCCACATCATCGTACCAGAGCACATCTTTGACATGCGGCACTTCACTGAACTTATCTTCCAGTGCCTGTATATCCTTCATCTTCATATTCTCAACCACGACCATGGAGAATGCACCCATGCCGTATTCATCCACCATAATGTCCTGGCCTTTCACCGTCTCCAAATGCTCCGGAAGGTAACTTAACAGATCATAATTTACTCTTGTGTTCGCTATCCCGATCACCGACGGGATAACCAGCAGAAAACCGATCAAAAGCATCAAAACCCGATGCTTTGCAATCCATTTGCCCACCTTAATCATTGAATTCATCTCCTCTTTTTTCAAATGCAACATATAATATAGCACAAAATGACCAATAGTCAATTAATATTTTATAAAAAATTGAAAAATGGTCATTTTTGAGGAGGGTAACCGAGAGGACGTGGCCATAGTTACTCAACCAAAAAAAGGAACTCAATCCTGAGCTCCGCTTTTTGGTTGTGACTATGGCCCCGTCCTCTTCTGCTACTTGACTATGAACTTGTCACCCGGTCACTTCGAAATAAAATGCTTAATAAATATATACATCACAATTACAAATGCCAGCAGATATCCCAGAACTCCGACTGCCGGGATCCCCCACAATTTCGGCCGCATATCCGTCGTACAGATAATACTGGAACTGATCAAAAGTGCCATCACCCAAAGTCCCATAACAATATTTCTGATCAGTCTCCGAAGCAGCCATGCCAGATCTTTCGACACATGGAGTTCCAGATTGACTTTGGTCTGCCCCTTCATATGCCCCTGCAGGATATCCGCCAACAGAGATGGAATATCAAATGCTTTATTCAGTGAGCGATACAGTCGCTTTCCATCTGATTTTAACTCTTTTTTCCACCTGTCGCTCTCGAAGAAACTGCCCTTGATACGCGCCGCCGCAATTTCTACCATATTGAGCTCCGGGCAGATCTCTGCCAGGACTCCTTCCATATTGGTAAGTCCTCTCGCAAGCATTGTAAGTCCATGAGGCATGGAAATCCGATTCTCCTTCATGACCTCCATCAACTCCTGCATCAATTCTGCCACATCGATTTCGCCCATCTCAGCCGTTCCGTACTTCGCCATCAGATTCGTAATATCGTCATAAAGCCGGCTCTGATCCGGTTTTCCCCGAAAATCACCGAGTGCCAGCACGGCTTCCTGGATCATTCCGATATCGTTGAAAGCAACGCCCTGAATTGCGTTTCCGATCAGTTCCCGGTCCCTTTCCGTGAGTCGTCCCATCATGCCCATATCGATCCAGACGATCTTGCCCTTTCGGATCCGAACGTTGCCCGGATGCGGGTCGGCATGAAAATATCCGTCTTCCATGACCTGTTTGATGTAATGATCCACCAGTTTCGTCCCAATTTCATTCAGATCATACCCATTTTCAAGCAGGTTTTTCTTATCATCAACGGCAAATCCATCAATATATTCCATTACCAGAACATGCGACGTCGTGTACTCACGATAGAGCCGTGGCGTCTCCACGAATACAATTTCCTGATTCTTTTTCGCGAACTCCTCCATATTGGCCGCCTCCGCAAGGAAATTCATCTCTTCCTGCGCGACCATCCACAGCTCGTCCAACACCATATCCAGATCCACCATATCTTTCAACGTTGCCGACGGCACCAGCTTCACTGCTTTGTGCAGAAGGCCGATATCTCTTGCCATGATCTCGTAGATTCCCTTACGCTGGACCTTCACGACCACCTGCTCTCCGCTTTTTAAAACCGCCCTGTGTACCTGCGCAATGGAAGCCGAACCAAGCGGCTCCTCTTCTATGTCCGCAAATACTTCGTCCCATCCGAAGCCATAAGCTTCTTCAATGACCTCTTTCACCTGTTCAAAAGGCATCGCTGTCACTTCCGAGTGTAAATGGATCAGTTCCTCACAATACTTTTTCGGAAGAATGTCCGAATGCAGTGACATAATCTGTCCCAGTTTGATGTAAGTCGGTCCCAGGTCTTCCAGAATCAGCCGCAGTTTCTCCGGTGTAACTCCTCTGGTGATTCCATGTTTTTTCAGAACCGCCGTCATCTCTTTTAATCTGGAGCCGTATCCGCCTGACTCCGAATTCCGGCTTTCGCTATTCATTCAGTTCTCCGCACTCTTCTTTCGTCTCCTGCGGCTCTTCCGGAGTATCTTTTTCGCACTCACATGCTTCCTCCTGACACGCTTCTTCCTTCTCGTCTCCTTCCATAATCTGGATCCGTTCCTTCAGCTGTGCCAACTGCTCCGGTGTCATCTTTTCAAGAAGCTCATCCAGCTCCTCCGGTGTCGAAGCCTTCACCGAAACATTCATATTTTCCTTCACCGTCTTCTTAAGATTATACTTAAGCTCCTGATTCATCACTTTGCCGCGCTCTACGGTTTCCTCGCCCTTTTTAGCCAGCTCATCCAGAATCTCAACAGATTTCTCAGCAGTGATCGCTGCTCCGCCTACTCCTGCAAGCATAACCTTCTTTAATCCTTCTCCTAATTTTCCCATCTTTTTTCTCCTTTCCCGCCGTCCTCACCGGCTATGTTAAATGATGCCAAGAAACGCAAGTCCCTTCGGCACAAAAATAATCCCTCCTGCAATCGCAGCCATGATCGCCGCAATCAGAACAGCGCCCGCCGCCGTATCCTTCGCAATCTTTGCCAGTGGCTTCCTCTCCTCTGTAACCAGATCAACCACTGCCTCCACCGAAGTGTTGACCAGCTCCAGTGCCATAACAAGACCAAACAGCGTCAGGCAGATACACCACTCTGTCGCCGAAATTCCCAGAATGATTCCGGCCAGAACTACCAGCGCCGTAAAAACACAGTGGATTTTCATATTCCGCTCTTTCTTTATGCAAGTCATGATTCCCTCAAATGCATATCCAAAGCTTTTCTTCAGCGGATCTTTCTTCTTAACGGTCATTTACATCACCTTGCCTCACATTCTGTTACTATTGTAACAAACTTTATATATACTGACCAGTATTTTTGACCATTTTTTACAAAACAGCTTCTGATTTTTGTATTCCTTTTCTGCCGAGTGCATAGCAATTTAAATCAACGCAAACCAATACGAAAACTGCTATCTCTTTATATTATCCCATTATCTTTGATCAATATTATCGTTGCAGGATTCTTAAAAAGACCAATTACTTTACTCATTGTTTCATCAAGACTCCTTTTGTTTTCCGAAAAAATATAATCTAACAGCAAATACATTTCAATATGTTGATAATTACATTTCAAATAATCCCGATACCATTCCTCGGCTAAACTTTGGTTCTTTCTTGAACGATAATATAAAGCAAAAGCAAATGGTTTTATTTCATATTCTTTTCCCTTCACTGCAAGTCCCTTTTTTCCACCCACGAATCGCTTCAATAGGTAATTTTTCATTAAATACAAGCTGATAAAGATCTTCAATATTTTGACAGGTATTATACTTTTTGACTGTCCAGAATTCTAATCCGTTCCATTTATCCTGTAACATTTTTCTTGCTTTATCCGAACAAAATATAATATCGTCCATGGCATTGGGACCACTAAAAAACTGCCTTGTTCCCCATTTTACCGCTTTTGTCGCAGATAAGCATTTTACCTGTTCTGCATGTCTATAATGGCTCCCTATAATTGGAATTTTAACCCTACACGTCTCTCTAAACGACTCTTCATCATATACCCACTGTACTTTATTACTCTTATTGTAAACAAATAACCATTCCGACTCTTCTATTTCTTTCTCAGAATATTCAATCGAACGTATTCCTTCACTTGCATAATTCGGGAATTGCCATTTGAATTTGCGATATGTATCCTCATCACCATACAAATCAAATACACACATATCCTCTGTAACTTTTTCCATTCTATCGTTTAAGCTTATGGTAGTATGCGTTTCATATGGAACTTCATATTTATTCAAAAATTCTATAATCCCTTTTTTACTTTCTAAATAAAAATGATATTTCCTTTTCATTCGAATCTCCATTCCGCTCCTTTTGTTTCAAATTGACCTTTTAATATCATGACCATCAGTTGCATCATAAAATTTAATAATTGTAATATATTAGTAAAAACTATAACCCAAGCTCTATTTTTGTATTTAAAGAGCTCTTTTTATATTTTTTCATTCTTAGTGTCCCTTTCTTAATACCCGTTTAATATGCTTCTACTTTTTTAGGTACCATCTCAACACCACCTTATTTAAACAATCTTCCCTTTTAATTCTCAATTCTTTTAACTTCATCCAGTTTACTTGGTAGTCTTTCCGACTGCCACGGAAGTCTGGTTGCCCCTGGAATCGGTAACACTCTTGCCCTATCTTCTGCCGGATGTATATTCCATAAAAGATTCAATTACTTTTCAATATAGGAATCTTTTTCATTAACTTTCCGAACCGTCTCTAACTTGACATTCCACTCTTCCATTTTATTAATAAATCGTTCTTTATCTATTGAGCAGATTTCACCGTCAATCACAACCGGCAAGGCTTGTCCATACATAATCGGACGATGCTTCCCCGAAAAATTCACCACAAAACAAGTAAAAGGATGCTTTAGCATATAGTAATCACAATTACTGCTATCTCCAGGGCGATCATAAGCATGTGCGGAAAACACAACGCCCTCGTATTCCCATAAACCTATCTTTGGCCTCATCTGTCTAACATTCAATTCATTCCATAAAAAATACTTTTTGTAAAATAAAAGCTTTATTAAACATCCTTTTTTGTCTATAATTATCGTTCTTCCTTCATTCCACCAACGCCAGAGTCCTATTGGAAAAAGTGGAGAAATAATAAGAAAATACCCAATAAATGTTTTCAAACTTTCATGCTCTGCCACTGTTAATATAAGACATATTATCGAATAAATAATCAGTATTCCAAGCGTAAGCTGTATCCTAAATTTTATCCATTTTTCATCAGATTTGACTATCAATTTATCTAATGGCATTTTTCATCTTTTCCTTTCTCTTCTTACTCAGCCGTTTTTCCTTGCATCATACGTATAGGTTACTACCTCCGTTCCTGTACTGTCAATGAGCCCATTGATATCTCTCTGGAGCTAATGATAAATATACGCTGTTTCATGTTATTTTCACTTCCTTTCCTTGAAATTTGGGTGCAAAAAAGGAACGACCGGTGGGCTAGACGTTCCTTTTGCTTTGTAGTTAATTATTAGTTGTTGTCCTTAACGCTAACTTCAACTATCTGTTTTTTCAAAAAAGAAATAATCTTTTTTCGATACTCTGGAAGTTCTTCTTTTACTAGCATTTTCTCGAGCACATCGATTATTTCAGAACGATTATCCTGGTCTACACTTAATTCCAGTGTATCATATACAATATAACGAATATATGGATTAGTACTTTTTAAAAATTTCATGATTTTCTTAAGCATTTTTTTATCACCAAATCCATATAATGCATAATAACACTCTAATCTACAACGTTCTGATACCATAATTTTATGTGTTCTCAATAATTTATTAACATAATTTATATCTTCATCATGTTCGTCAAATAATTTGAGCGCAACTTCGCCCCATGATGTTATAGCATAAGAACAAACAAGTTCATCCTTTTCTCTTTCAATTGCCTTTCGTAAAAATTCTTCTACATCAGCAAATTTAAATCCAGACAAAGAGGTATATGCTTCTGCTCTTACTAAGGAATCCCTATCCTTCGCAAGTTGAAATAATAATTTCTTTGAAGCTTGATTCTTAACATCAAAGAGAATTGTAGCCACTTCAAATCTAATCACTGAGCTTTTATCTTTTGAAAGCCGCATCAACTGTTTGAACTCTGTCTTTGTAATTCTATTTAGTCTCACATAATTTCTTAACAGGAGTTCTTTATCCTGATATGTTCTTCTCCTGGTCAAGACTGATTCCTCCCTTCAAAATATCTCAAACATAACAAAATTATTGTATAAATATCAGCTTTATTTTAACCTCACATAAACCCATTTCACAATAGAATTAATGGATCTTTTATAAATCGTTTTCTCTTCTCGCTCTTCCATTCAGATAATACAGACATACTTCCGCATCGTAATAATACCCTCTATACCTGAACGGATTTCTCTCCGCCAGTCCATTCCCAGAGCCATATAGAAGCCCAAAACTCCTTAAGCACCATACTATTGATCAAGCTGTAGCTTTTTTATAATATTTTCTTTTTCCTCTAGTGTATAATCATCATAATATTCCATGATCTTTAATACAGTTTCTTTCCCTTCAAGTAGTGGTGGCATAATAAATTCATCAAATGCTTTATCAAAATACGGCTTTAATTCTTCCGGTGTATATAACTCATATTCTATCAAAGCAGTCATATAATAGTCTCCTTCATCTATATCCTTCGACAAAACACATACACGCCCATAATAATCTGATTCATACGTAGTCGGGTATAATTTAGGATTTTTGAATTCCCCAATGAAAAAATCAAATTCAACATAATATGCCTCAGCCATTGATTTTTGCAAATAAAGGCCAACCAAAATTCCTTCACCGTTCAAATAATAAGTTTTTTTCCTTTTTTTAAAACCTCGTTTTGTAAATTCTTCATGGCAAAAATCTAAAAATTCTTGTTTAGTCATCTTTCTCCTCCTGGTAAAATTCTAAACGCATAATATTTTTCCACCTAGTTTTTTATTATATTTACGTAGATGTGTATTCCATCGAAGATTCCATATAGTCACTGCATTCCTCAAACTATTTACATTTCAATATGGCTATATCCCCATTTTTTTCTAAGATAGTTCACTTCATTAATAGCAAAATCCCCCATTTTCATAAGCTTTTTTATCGTATAATCTGGCAAACTAATAAAAAAACACAAATCTTTCCCATGTTAGCGTCGGGAGAAATTAGCCATTTATTGTCGGGAGAAAATGACCAATCTCAGTCGGACAGAAATAACCAATGCATCAGCTTTTCCTTTCTTTAATGTTGTGCTTTAGGTAGTGCTGATGGAGCACCGGCTGATAATGCTATTGTTTCATAGTTTTTTCCACGGTAACTGTTTCCTTTAATCATGAATACTGTGGCATCGTCAAATATACGGTCAAGGGCACATAACAGGGAGGAATCTTCGTTGAAGAATTCTCCCCATTTATCCGGTCCTTTATTGCTTGTAAATATCATAGTGTTTGGCCCTTCCTTATTGTATCTTCGGTCAATGACATCAAAAAACATTCGGGTGTTTTCTTTGTCAAAAACGCATCTGCCTATCTCATCAATGATCAGACAAGATGGTTTTACCAGGCCATTTATGGTACTGCTTTCCCGGCCATACTTCCGGGCATCAGTCAAGCGTTGGTTTAGTTCAGTTGCTTTTAAGAAATACGCTTTCAGACCATTCTGGCAGCATTTGCGTCCATATGCCATCGCAAGATGTGTTTTTCCAACTCCCTGCGGGCCAATGAACGCAAGATTTTTATGTGCGTAGAGAGTCGAAAGGGATGGCAGATTGTGCAGGGCATCTGTTTGTTTTCCATGAAGCTGACCGAAATCAAAATTTTCAAAAGTTTTTGGCTCTTTTAATGGAAGGCGGCTCAATCGGAGCAATGTTGAAACAATGTTTTCTTTCTTCTTTTGCTGCAGATAAGTGAACATTTCAGCAACTATCCGTATATTTTCTTCACTATATTCATGGTCGACTGCGAGCTGTGCCATTTCCTGTGCATTCAGATCAAGATTTAAATAATCAGCAGCATCCTGGATCTGTTCAAAAAACGATTTATTCATCC
The DNA here is from genome assembly GCF_052066395.1 of Bariatricus sp. HCP28S3_A4. Classification (NCBI taxonomy): domain Bacteria; kingdom Bacillati; phylum Bacillota; class Clostridia; order Lachnospirales; family Lachnospiraceae; genus Bariatricus; species Bariatricus sp. HCP28S3_A4. The sequence goes on from NZ_JBQHSE010000033.1 coordinate 22,261, forward strand.
CACAGTCCCTCCTCAAAGTTAAATTTACTAAAACCGGAATCATACGGAGGCGGATTAAGCTGTTGGATATGTATCTTTACCGGTGCAGTAGGTCTTTCTTCCGGTTGTTCTGTAACATACTGGTCTTTGCAGAAGCTGTCCCGGCGACTCCATGTAACATCATGTGATGTGAGCACTTTTGTCATTTTTGAGTCGTATATGTAGAGGATGTAGCCATCTCTTTTTACACGGCATCCACATGATCATTACCGATATATTCCGTAAATTTTGGGGGTGCATTTTCAATGTCAATTCCGATACTGATTCCGTGATAGTGCTTCAGCGGCAATTTGAATTTTTTCTCACGTTTATTTTCAAGAATAATCAAGCAATCATCCGGCATCAGATATAAAAACTCACTACCAATTTCCCGCTCAATACGACCTTCTTTGCAAAAATGGATACCCACGTAATTATGTCGATATTTCTGTTCTATCAGAGCGAAATCAAAATCACCCATATGAGCAGACACATATGCGACTTCTACACCGGGAAACAGATGATAAACAGTAATATGAGCATCGCCCGTTTCGTCATTAAATGCATATTCTGTTATCTCTTTAATTTCCTTACCCATACTATTTCCTCGCTTTAGATGTATGCAATTTTAGTTTTTCTTGAAAGAAGATAAAGCCTTCGGCATCACACGTTGTCGCATACCACATTGGTTTACACAAAGTATTCCCAGAAGCAAGATCAAACATGCTCTTATTAAAGTTAGTCTATTCTAACATCAACCTTCTAAAATAGCGGCAGGCACAGTCACCCGCCGCTAATTCATTTATTATACTCGCTATTGGTAAAAAAGTCAATTCAAGAAAACTAACTTCAGCATTGAAAGGTAACAGAGCGCATTACTGAAAATTCCATGTGTTCGACAAATTCTTATTCGCTGTCTTTGACGCTTATAATATTATTCTCTGTTCTTTTCCCCCCAAACACATAACTGGTCTAAAACTTCCATAAGTGATTTACCTCGATCACTCAAGCTATATTCAACTTTTGGTGGTATCTGAGGATATTCTTTTCTAATAATAAGTCTATCTGCTTCCAATTCTTTCAAATTATTGCTAAGTGTTTTGTCCGATACATTTTTCAGATAACGTCTCAGTTCATTGAATCTTACAACTTCAAATTCCATCAGACAATAAAGAATAACCATCTTATGTTTGCCTGATATAAGCGAAAGTGTATAGCTGAATCCAGTATCCTCAAAATTTGCGTTCTCAATATAATTTTTAATCATTTGATACTTTCCTTTAAGATAGTACCTGTTTCAAAAGACAGTACTTGTAATTTTTCCGTTACTTGTTACAATTATATACACAGATATAATTCCTGTCAATTCAGTATAAGAAGCGAGGTAATCATAATGAGAAAGAAACTTGATATAACAGAAGGGATTTTCCCTATGCCGGTCTTAATGGTAGCAACATACAATGATGATGGTTCGGTCAATGTTATGAATGCTGCCTGGGGCACTATGCAAGCAAGAAACACTGTAGCTCTCCAATTAACAGAATCTCATAAAACAGTAAAAAACATCAAGGCAAGAGGTGCCTTTACGATAAGCATTGCTGATGCCTCTCATGTCGTAGAAGCAGACTATTTTGGTGTTGAATCAGGAAACAGAGTTTCAAACAAATTTGAAAAAAGTGGTCTTACCGCAAGTAAATCCCCAAATATAGACGCACCTATCATCAATGAATTCCCCCTCTGTCTAGAATGTAAATTTATTGAATACCAAAATAATACATACGGCGTTGGTGTCATCGGAAAAGTAGTTAACGTTACCGCAGATGAAAAGGTTATGATTGATGATAAACTTGATATGTCTTTAGTAAACGCTATCGCATTCGACCCATATACACACGGTTACTATCGAGTAAGTGAAAGAGTGGGTGAAGCATTCAAAGACGGTTTACAGCTCAAATAATCCCACTCCCTTTTAGTAAGGTCTTTCAGAAATGAAAGACCTTTATTAAACTATTTTTTCTCCGAAAACTCATAGGCCTGTACCACCCATGCAAACAGTTCTTCGTCCAAATCAGACATTTTACCGATTACAATATGCGTTGTCCATCGTCCGGGGTAAGGTTCTGTTTTTTACTGCTACACGCTCAGATTCCAGCGGATAAGGAAGCCCTTTAGAAAACTGTACTACAGCAGCAGGGCCCGGATACAAGCCGATATGTTTCTTCGAGGCAGCAAAATGAATAATGTTATGACCTTTCCAGTAGGTTGGCATACTCCATGAAATGCGTTCTTCCGCCTCCGGTAATGCACTGTGAAGAATCTGACGGATATAGCGCAGGTCTTCCTGCTTATCCTCATCCTGGCTCAAGATATATTCATCAATCGTCTTTGGCTTTTCACCGCAGTAATGACTCTGCCCCTTTTTCTTGAACTCTCTGCCACATTTGGGGCATTTCCACATAGGGATTTCCTCTCTGTCTCTTTCCCGAAGAACCACTTCAACAATATCACCAAAGTTCTTACCAAGCTGCTTACGTATCTGTTTTGTAACGCCAATGATGTAACACGGAGTTCCCATTTTTACGACTTGCCCACGGTATGGAATACCATCGAAAGTGGCATTCACCAGCAGACGGCCTTTGCCAAAAAGCTCTTATACGACAAATCAATGGCAAATGCCCCAAGCGGTGCTGTGAGAACTATTGCAAGTACCGCTACTGTCAGCACGATATCTCCACAGGCCAAACCTAACGCGAGAGGTATTCCTCCAATCGCAGCCTGTACCGTTGCTTTTGGAGTATATGCCATCATAGTAAATAATCTCTCTTTTCTATTAAGGCTAGTACCTAACAAACACACAAATACACCAAGCATTCTAAAGAATAGTGCTCCAACAATGACGATAATAGCCTTAATGCCAACTTTACCAAGGTATCCAATATTCACTGTTGCGCCCACCAGTACAAATAAGAACACCTCTGCCGCGACCCATAATTTCCCATATTTGACTGAAAGCCTTTTTGCAACTACTTCTCTTTTCTTCTGCAATCCTATTCCAATAAACATAATTGCTATCAATGCTGAAAAAGTAATTGAAGTTGTTAACCTATCTTCTATTACAACGAGTAAAAGTGAGATACTTAAAATAATAAGTACTTTCGAAGTATCTCTGATATGAACTTTCTTAAAGAAATATGCCAGCATAACTCCAATTATAAGTCCTATTGCAATTCCCAGGAATATCGAAACCGGAATATTGATAAATCTGATTATTGAAGCACCTTCCCCCTGCATCATTCCAACAAACGTAGAAAATAATACAATAACATAAACATCATCTACGGATGCACCGGCAAGTATAAGCTGAGGGATTCCTTCTTTTACACCATATCCTTCCTCCATAAGTTTCACCATTCTTGGAACCACAACAGCAGGGGAAACCGCAGCAAGCACAGCTCCCATAACAGCAGCTTCCAATAATGTGATTCCCATAAGTTTAGGTGCAAATAAAATCATTCCCAAAATTTCAAAGCTCGCAGGGACAAAACACATTAGAACCGCAGGTCTTCCTATTTTTTTCAGTCCCGATAAATCCAAACCAAGGCCAGCTCTTGTCAATATGATGATTAGCGCAATTTTACGAAGTTCCGGGGAAATCCCAAGAATACTCTCATCCAGGAGATTCAGTACATAAGGTCCAAGCACAACGCCGGTAACTAACATTCCGAGCAAACTTGGTAATTTAATCTTTTGGCATATCCATCCCATAGACATACCTAAAATCAGAATTAAGGAAATACTTAGCAACATGAAAAATCCTCCTTACAGACGCAGAAAAAGCTGACACTTTCTGCGTGAATTTAGTCGCAGAAGTCATCAGCTTTAATAAGCGGCTTAATTCAAGTACGCCTCGGCGAAAATCACATTTCTTCAGAACTTTTCTCTCTGATAACGATTTCTGCAACTTTTCCAACAGTTGCTTCAACAAATGTAATACACTGTGCTTTTCTCTCCGGAGAATTCTTTTCTTTTCCACGTGTTAATACTCTGCAGCATGTCGCGCCACAGGTCTCTTTAAAGAAATCCTGCAGTTCTTTTGTCACTTCCTGACATTTGGTAAATGCAGGATCTCCCGGGGTTCTTCTTCCAAAGAAATAACCGAGACACATCGTTCCGCCGGCCAGAGCACCACAAATGCATCCTCCTCCCCCAAGTCCCCACGGAAAACCGGATGACATTGCAATGGCATCATCTGATAAATCTAATTCAAAGCCTTTTTTGATTGCGTAAATGACTGCTTCTGAACAGGCAAAGCCTTGCTGGAAGATTTCAACCGCATCTTTCTTCATCTCTTCTATATCAACATCGTATCTCATATCGAACCCTCCCTTCTTTGTCTTTTATTATAATGCGGCACTGATATATTATCAATGTGCAAATTGACTTTCTAATAAAAGCCCAAAATTAAGAGCTATTTGATCTTTCTTTACAAATCAAATAGCTCTTTTAATGAAATTCTAGAAGTTTCACTATATAACCTCTCTTTCTATTAATTTTGTCCAATTAAATTTATCTATTTCATTGGACCGACCTCCTGTTTTTTGAAGTTGTCTCTTCTTTTCTTTTATTGATTATATATTATCATTCTCCTTTTCATTTGTCAATACTATTATGTAATTATTTTTTTATTTATTAATTATTATCTGACATTTTCGCAAACTACAAGTCTAGTTAAATATTTCAGCGACACCTTGTATTGCAGAAAATATGAGTTCTTTTTGCCCAACATACACTGTATAGCCATTAAAATGATTTTCAATAAAGTTATCATAATTTGTTGTGATAACACCAGCCAGATTTTTCTCAGATAATCTCGATAGCATATCTATTTCTTCTTTGTATCTATCATCAACAGAGAAACCCGCTGTGATATATGATGAAACTTCCGCTTTAAAAGGAGATAATCCATCCTTAATTTTTATCCTGTACTTACGGTTCTGATCGACGGATCAGCAAACCATTTTTCATCGTAATCAGCCTGAATTAATTCTGCTATTTTGGGCATCACACCAACAGGACAGTCCATTTTCTTTGCCCTATTTTCATATGCACTATACGCAAAGTCATCATTATTCACTTGCTTTGCAAAGTGCTCAAGTAAGCCCTTCCAGTCTGGAAGGTTACAATACCGTCGTGTTATTCCTGAACCCAAGAATAAAAAGGGTGTTGTATTAAATTTTTCAACAACATCTGAAATTTTCATCAATAATCACTCCCTATTAGTAAATAGCACTTATCACGCATTCAATAGCTTCTTAGAACATCCTGCAGATATGCCTTATATTCTTCCTTCACATTCTCCGGACCGGTAATCTTCATCCCGGATCCGATACCAGTTACCCACCCAAAGAACTGCGGACTTACTGATACCAGAACTCTGGTTTTAAAATGACCCTCTCCCTGCGGGATCAACCAGACATCATGTCCAAAGCGATCGATGATAACACCGGCCAGTTCATTCCTGCATTCCAGCGTGACTTCCGCATCTACACCGCCGTACATTCCAAAGGTCTTCTTAGCGAATGCAGCCAGATCAAAGTTCCTGAAGGAATCTTCCCCTTTACGGTCTGTTTCCAGGATCTCAGTATTCTGCATCTTATCTACACGATAATGCTTGATAATTCCAGCCGATGCATCATAAGCTACCAGATAATAATTCTCATCATCCCAGGTCAGTGCCCACGGGCTGACAACATAGAATGCACCGTCTTTCTTCAGTTTCAGTTCTTTCTTAACAGTCCACTCTGCATAATGGAACTTAATTTCCTTATTCTCGTAAATTGCAGTATGAATGTAGTCCACATTGTAATAAACAGTTTCATTCTCCGTCTTCGGACGGTTTACGATGAAAACATATTTGGAAAGCATTGCAGCATCCGTCCTACAGCAGAGCTTCTCTAATTTCGTTATCAGTTCCTTGGATTTCTTCTCCGTGATAAACTTAGATGACTGTACAGCATCCACCAGGAGCTTTAACTCCGGCAGTTCAAAATCTCTGGCACCAATATAATAACCAGGATTCTTTCCTTTCTTCTGCTGGATATCCAGTCCGAATTTATCAAGGATCTCCATCTCTGTATATATCGTTCTTCGATCCGTACTGATGCCATATTCCTGATCCAGAATCGTGCATAATTCCGATGCATTCAGCATGTGCGTATCATCGGTACGTTCCAGAAGGATTTCCATCAAATATAAAGTACGGAGCTTCTGATCAAAGGAAGCCATCTCGATCAATCCTCCTTATGATTTTTCTGATTTATCTTTGTCAAAATAGACCTTATCACCTTCATTAATATCTCGTTCATAGAGCATGGCATCTTCTTCCTTCACTCGCATCTCTTCACCAAAAGAATCAACGAGTGTAACGACAGCCATAACCGGTGCACCTTCTTCCCGTTCTTCACAACCAAAATCCAGGTCTTCCTCAATTCTTTTTACAGTATACATGATTTGTTATCTCCTATATATGTCATTCCATGCAAATTATTTCAATTGATACAGTCCTTACTCTACTGGACATCCTCTCTTCTACGAACAGCAATCATAAACAGTTTTGTCATAAGTGGAATGTAAGTAACTACGAATACACCAAGGGCACCTGCTACAACTACTTTTTTGTGCTTTGTTGGTATCTGGATTCCAATCATGATTCCCACAGCACAAAGACAAAATTTTACAAGAGCCAAGTCTTTCCAATCACTTTCTCTTACATACTGATTTCCTAATTCGAGCAATCGCTTCATCTACAATTCCTCCAATCCACCTTTACTCATTTTGGCATGCTTATTTTACCGATGTTTCCACTTCTCCCGGCCAGTCATTGATTCCACCAAACTCAATAATGTTTGTATAACCAAGTGCTACCAGCTTCTCCGCTGCCTGTTTGCTCCGGTTTCCGCTTCTGCAATACACAAGAATCATCTGGTCTTTGTCCGGAAGTTCCGGTATGTCTTTCGTTCCGATAGTTTCGTTTGGCACCACAATTGCACCTGTAATATGTTTCTCGTCGTACTCTTCCTGTCTACGAACATCCAAGATGATATAGTTCTCTTCTGTTTCCATCAGTTCCATCGCTTCTTCCATGGAAACCTGTCGATACGTAGCCTTCTCCATCGCCACACCTGCTTCCTTTCCTATATCCGTCGCTTTACATCCAGCAAATAACATGCAGGATAACATTGCAACAAGTAAGATCTTTGTTACTTTCATCTGTACTCCTATTCTATATCTAATCCAAAGCGATAAATCTCATTTACACTTACACCATGTTTTCACAGGACAGACCTCACAGTGCGGAGTAGCTGTACAAACTTCACCATATCCGTCTGCGCAAAAACTCCAAATAATATTATCAACGGTTGCCTTAGTTAATCCTGTCTCCTCCGAAAGCCGTTCAATCTGTGAAAGAGCTTCTTCAATCGTTGCTTCTTTCCCTTTTGATTCACCCATACGATCACTTCCTAAAAATCGTCTGATATGGGTATCCGGCTTCGCTCCATCGATTCCAACATTGCGGATATACTCCCATGCAAGAGCCTCGCCAACCTGATGCAATTTATATGGAGAATTGGATTGAGACAGTTTCTTTACAATCACTTCCGGTGCATCAGAAGTAATAAATGCATCCATACTTCCGTATTCTTTTTCCAATTGTTCAAAGATTCTGATGTTATCTGCCAATGCCTTCATTTGCGCTTTGGTGCTAATATTTCCACATTTTAATGAGAATATCTTTTTCGCGAGACTCTCACCGGACACATTTTTTATCTGTTCCGGAGCATACGCAAAAAATATCTGATCAATTTCCGCCAAATGAGGTGTAATACGACTCCATTTAGTCTGGTTCGTTAGCAATGCATACACAAGCCCGCGAATATGCTCCTCCAAAGAATACTTCTTCCCAGCATTTCGAGCTTTTACAAACTTGTCCACTTCACATTCATATTGTAATCCATGCTGACGAAGATAATTTTTTATTTCAAACAAATAGTGTTCCGGTTCAATGAATGAAAATCTTCTCACAATCTGTCCCTTATGTTCTACCATTTCGTTCCACATGGATGCAGGTCTTACCCAAAGTCCATGCTCTCCATAAAGAGCACGGTACACTACCATCTCTTCTGTGGTTTCACTATGTTTTGCGATGCCGATTACTTCGTATTCATTTCCTTTGAAATGACGGTAACGACCTGGTTTTATTTCAATCATTTTTCTCCTTTGTAAAAAAATCATGTTTCATCAATTATATCATTCCAATTTTTTGCTATTTTCTCATCATTGAAAATCATATCGCAGAATCTGGCAGTTTTTCACTCCAAATGCGGCGTATTCTGCATTTGTCATCTCGTAGAAATACGATTGAACGACTCTGGATATCCCATTATGTGCTACCAGGATATAGGTCTTATGATCCGATTCTTCCTTAATCTCATCCAAAAGATTGTAAATCCTCTGGGCTAAGTGTAGCATAGATTCGCCACCTTCATATCTGCAACAAAAATCTTCCTTGGCGTTCTTAAATTCCAACCCATCTCTGGCAGTGGACTCCCACTTCCCAAAGTTTTGTTCAATCAATCTCGGCTCAACCCTGGCAGGAATTCCCGTGATCTCCGCGATATGTCTGGCAGTATCTGCAGCACGCACTAGCGGAGAATACAAAATTTCATCTGCCTGAATTCCTTCTTCCAGAATCCTTTTTCCAGTCTCCATTGCCTGCTGATGACCTATATCTGTTAGGGCAATGTCCGTCGCACCACATATTTTATTTTCTACATTCCACACTGTCTGCCCATGTCGGACAAAATATACACATCCCATGTTCTTCTTCCTCTATTTCTTTTCGCATCCGTATGTGCTCTTCTCTTCCGCTTCATTTATTTATAACGTGCTACTTTTTGTGGTGGCATATTTCGCAATGCTTTATCAATTATCGGGTTAATTAAATCCTCCATGTTCATCGAAGTTAATCTCTCATGTGACGAATGAATCAAAATATTTGTTATAAATATTGGCAATGTATCCTCACCACATGGCAATGACATAAAACCATCGTAGTCACCGTAGAAATTTGGATATAATCCTTCTTTCCCGGTTGTGTGATTTAAACTATATTTAATACGAACAATGATTGTTTTTTCTTCATACAATACAATCATATTGGGTAAAAATTGCATCTCATCCGAATTTATCTTGCGAAGATACTCAATAATTGTATTGGGTTTCAAAGACCTATATGCAAAGATACTACCAAATGGCTCTGAGGTTCCTGATTCAGACCATTTTATTCCTTCTATATCAATACTTCTATTAGGAATTATTTGTGCGCCAGATGGCTTCTCCCTAACTAATTTCTTCAAAGATTTTATGTTTTCTATAGCCGTATGTAATTCGTCCCCTGTTAAATTTGATTTCACTTCGATATTTCCATAAACGGATTCAAACGGAAACTGTATAAAATCTTCTGTATAGGGTACAATATAGGAATAAAGCTTATCATACACTACAACATCTAACTGTTTACTCACAGAACCGCTCATATCAAAACACTCACCACTGGAAAGTCCGTATGCATCAGGCAAAAATGGCCTGATACAGTTTTTTATAATATATTCTCTAAAAACGCCTTTGCTTGGATTATGTTTTATCAGTTCACTTGTTTCAAATTCAGCATCTAATCGCTTCGCAGTTTTCTTTATCGCATCAACATAATTCATTTTTATCGATCCCCCTCATTAATCCTTTACTTAGTCTAAGAAAAATAAATTTCTGAGCATCATATTTCAATGCTCCAAAGTTTAGTTTACAACTAATTCCGAACATGTTGTATCCATTTCCTCAACATATTGGACAATGCAATATATTGGATTAGGAAACATATTCATGATCCTTATAATCAAAGATAGCAAAATAAGTCTTTCCGACGCCCCTGATATGTCAAGTAATTGTCAGGATCTTTTTAAAAAATTTTTGTTTGAAAATAAAGGATTTCTTCTTTGCTACCTATAAAAATACCCCAGGGTTTTTCTTTAAAATGCCAAAAATTTATCTTTTTGGTATTAGCTTTATGGCATCAAGCATTTATACAAAAAAGAATCTTTCACACTCCTTTTCATCCATTTCGCTTTCACCTGCTAATACCGGTATTGCTTCTTTCATTCGGTTTTCTGCATAATGTGTTAAACCGTCTTCAAACAGAAGAATCTTTTCCTTAGTACCAAGTTCCTTCAATACAAATAATTGATCCTCAATCTGAACCATTCCATTCAATCCAATCAATGTCTGAGCATTAAGGATATCAAGCACATCTGCACCATGCAATTTTTCTTCCAAGAAATAATAATCCTGTAATCTCTCTATAAAACTCTCACTTTCCAGTTCTCCATATAGACTTAAGAACATCTCATAATTCACAGGAACAGAGTTTTTCTGAAAATAGTAACGGCAAAGAAATTCATTAAATAACGAGGTATATGCAGGCATCAACGTATATACCATTTTTAACACAAGGGATTCACTTAATGCCTCATCATGCAAATCCATTATCATTTCAGAAATAAATGCTCTCATATCAATCAGCAAATCTTGAAGTTTATCCAAATCAACCTCATCATCTTTAATCTTTGTTACCATCGCATTACAACGCATGATCAGTTTCTGACATGTAGCAATTTTCTCATTTTTTTGAACATTTGCCATTTTACTAATCTTATTTGCAACAATCTGAACCTCTGTATTTAGTACATTCAGTTTCTCAGTTACAATAATAAATCCAGCCATATCAACTGCTGTATTTGCCAGTGACAAACCTGTATTCAAATAGGAAATATTCATAACTGAACTTGTCAGCTGATATATTCCGTCAACCTGTGCTGCCATGTTTTTAGTTACTACTGTAAGAGCTCCAGTTCCTTTTTCCAAAGAATACAAAGCATTTCTTACCGTATCTAATCCCAAACTATTCTGAGCACTTAGATTCATCGCAGCGGATGTCAGTTTTTCTGGAACCATTTCCCCACCAACAGATGTACCTAATATTTTACACTTAATCATTGCTCTGAACTTTGCATCAGCACGCCTGAGTGCAATCTCTGCTAATCCCTTCTCTCTCACTTCATCTGCAATTGCTTTATCAACAAGCATTTCAAGTGCTACCATATTATCCATATCCTAATCCTCCGTATCAAATGCTCCAAAGTTCTGTAAAGCTCTGCTAAGAAAAACTATATTGTTGATGAACAAAAACTTTCTGGCATTAAGCTTTTCATATTCAAGAGACAGTTTTTTGTCGATAAAACCTGTCTTTCCATCAATCCCTTCTGGAGTTCTACTTTTGTTTTCAAATAATCCTTTTAGCACATCTGCATCTTTCTGTTCCACACTAAATGACGGTTTGATAATCGTACATTTGGAATTTCCAGGAATCTTGTCTCGAAGAGTATGCAGTAAAGTCATAAATCCCAAGAATGCATCATCAACATCCTTTATGTTTCCTTCTTCACTAAGTGCCTTCTCCATCGCACTCACTGCTCTTTTTTTATACATTGTTGTGGTCAAGCTTTTTTGTAACATTTGTGGCTAAAAAATTCATTGGATTGTTGCTTGGATAATACCGGAGTTTCCAGTGTATGTAAAGGATGCTTCGCACCGCCTTTG
>NZ_JBQHSE010000034.1:0-30408 GCF_052066395.1 Bariatricus sp. HCP28S3_A4
GCCTTCCGGCGAGGACAGGTCCGGGCAGAGCCCGGAATCGGGTCAAGGGACTGGTCCCTTGCAGGTTCTTAGGGCAGCGCCCTGAGCCCCCGGAGGGCCTTCCGTCTTATAAATTTGCAATTTTCAAGGTTCGTTTGAGCCTGTTTTTTTCGGCCCAGTTTTTCATAGATTACTTGACACTACCGAAACTTCCCTGAGTCCGTCTACGTCAATGGAAAGATATTTCTGTGTTGTCCTAGAGCTGGCATGTCCTAATACCCCGGTAATGACGGGTACAGGAGTATTATTCGCGAGCATCGTAGTCGCCAGGGAATGCCTTAATGTATGGGCACCACGTTTCCGACCTCTCCGTTCGATGCCTGCCTTCTCAAAATTTTTATAAACAATCTGGGTGAGTATCTTGGCTGAAGTAAAAGCAGAGCTAGTGGTAGTATTTATAAAGATGTATTCCGAGCTCACATCAGGCCTGTGATTCTTCAGATAATCCAGAAGGAGAAACAGTACCTGTTCCGTAAATGGGACATTCACATGAATACCTGTTTTTTGTTGGGTTTTGCTGATGAGTTTTTTGTCCCAGTTGATTTCATCAAATCTCAGCCATATGATATCACTTGCTCTCAGACCGCATTCCGCAGCGATAAGAATCATACATTTGTCTCTGATGCCACATTTTTTTGCAGTGTCAATACTTTCAATCAGAATTTTAATCTCTTCTGGTGAATAGTAGGATAGAATAGAATCTCTTTTGTCAGTAGTAATCATTGGAAACAGTTGGTATCCATCAAAAGACGCCATCCCTTGTTCATACATGATGTTAAAGAATTGTCTGAGAGTAAACTGAACCCCGCTGATGGTTTGCGATCTGTAATTCAGACTGTTCACAAACTCATAAACATTCTTTCTATCAATGTTTGGCAGATCTGTCTGAGCATCTTCAAGATAACTTAGGAATTTTCTTACGGTCTGGAGTTTTCGTTTTACAGTCACATCCTTGATTCCTTCTTTTTGTCCATTTTTAAATATTTCGATGTACTTAGCGCTATTCATAATTTCCTCCTTTCATTTGCCAAGTACATTTAGTATAGCAGGTATATTTGTTTTAAAGTTATGAGAAGAGAATATAGAAAAACAGATTAAAAATCGTGAATTACAGCCATCTCTTCTCATAACTTTTCTCTTCTCATTATTTTTAAGGAAAGAACCAAAGGTGGGTTGAATAAGAGGGCAACTGTCGGTGCCCCCTTATTCAGCACACTTTTGGTTTTTCCGAATTGAACAAAGTCGCGTCCGGTATATGGGGATTCAATATCTCACATTCTGTCATTATTTTTTGGATAAGCAGAACTGTCTATGGAGAAGACGATCTCGAAAATCCAGGTATTTTTTTGATTTTGGGCAGAAATTCCCCTTACCCCAGTTTTGTAAGTACGGTATTCGTTTTGAGTTTGGTTTAGGCACTGTTTTTTCGGTGTGTCATATATCTGGAATACACCTTATATGATACGTTTCCTCCACAACACGGACATACTGTGACATCCTTTTTGTACAGTATCTTGATCGCATGTACTTTATCTTCCTTCCTGAACCGTCTCAGAAATTCACGGCAGCCGATCAGATTTCTGCAGATGGGAATCAGTTTTCGTTTATTATGGTTGCTCAGGAGCCCATAGTGACGTATCCTGACAAATCCTTTCGGAGGAACATGCATCAGGAAACGGCGGATGAATTCGGTACCTTCCAGGGTTAACTCCTTCCATTTACCTCCACATTTATAATCCTTTACCCGGATGGTTACCGTATTTTCATCCATATGGAGAATGCGGCTGTTGCTGATTGCAATCCGATGGGTGTAACGCCCCAGGTAATTCATCACAGTTTCTGCTCCGGCAAAGGATTCCCTGATATCTGTAACCCAGTCTTTTTTATAGCACGTATCCAGCAATTCCTGGTATTCATACTGGTTACGGTATTTTTGGGCATCACCTTCATAAGAAAGTTTTCCATTATCATGCAGCTGTTTCAGCCCGGACAGGAATTTTCCCTTAAAAAGCTTTGCCATTGCTTTCCCGGGCAGAAAATAGCCATCCTCTTTCTGGTGCCAGTTACGGTCTGTGTCCAACCCGCCGCAGGTTGATAACACATGAATGTGCGGGTGGTAAGAAAGATTGGATGCCCACGTATGCATAATGCTGATAAATCCGGGGGTGCCTCCCATATGGGAAGGGTCTTCTGAAAGCTCCTGGATGGTTTCTGCCACAGCATGAAAAAAGAGAGAATACAACTCTTTCTGATTACAGTAGATCAATGGGTTCAACTCACTTGGACAGGTAAAGACAAGGTGGTAATAATCAATGTCCAATACATGTTCATTCTGTGCATCAACCCATAATTCATTCGCTAACGCCTGGCACATCGGACAGGATCTGTCACGGCAGGAATTGTTATGGTACTGGATATGTCCGCATGTGTCACATTCAGAGATATTGGCTCCATATGCACCAGTCTTGCAGTTCAGGATATGATGTACGGTTTTTGCCTGACTTGCAGTGGGTGTGTAAGAGTCCAGATATTTCGGATAGAAATGCCGGAGGACATCCTGCATGGTAGGATTATCATTCATCACGGCTGCCCTCCCCATCCTTTTTTTCAAAAGTATCAAAGGGACTCCGGATACCCATAAGTGCTTTGGATGTCATCTGCAGATACACATCCGTGGAATTCGGGCTGCGGTGGCCTAACAGTTGTTGGATAAATGTATGGCTGACTCCGTCTTCAAGTGCGTGGCAGGCAAAGCAATGCCTCATTGTATGCGGTGTTACCCCTTCCGGAAGCCCGAGTTTCCGTGCATGATTTTTTATGAATAGTTGAACGGTTGAACTGGTAAGCGGCTCATCCCTTACTGTGCTTGGAAACAGCCATCCCATCGGGCGGTTAAAACGGTACCAGTATTCTGTAAGGATTTCCAGGTTCCTGTCACTTAATATGGTATAGCGGTCCTGTCGGTTCTTTGACAATGGAACATGTATCATCATCTGTTTCCTGCGGATATCTTCATAGCGCAGATGGCAGACTTCACTGACCCGAAGACCGGAGGAATACATCGTTGCAGTGATGGCCTTGTGCTTATAGTTATCCATAGAATCAATAAGTAGGTTTACCTGTTCCCGGGTAAGGATTATAGGGAGCTGCCTGTCGCGTTTCATTTTTGGTATTTTTTTGGAATCCCACACATATCCAAGAGTGTATTCAAAGAAGAAACGGATCGCTGCAGTATAGACATTAATTGTGGAAGCTTTTTTGTTCTCATGATCTTTCATGTAGAATATAAATTTCCGAATATCAGCGTAGGTAATGGACATGGCATCCTTATTAGTGAAATCAAGAAATCTTTTCACAAAACGATAATAGTCTTCACATGTATTTGATGTAAAATTTTTTAACTGCATATCCTGCAGTAATTTAAAAAGGTATTTTTCATTCATCGAAATGTCCTCCAATATAGTAAAAGAATTTTCCGTCAAGAAGTCCTTATCCTTATATTTGGAGGCGCATGGGCATCGTAAAAACACTTGTCTAAAATGATAATATATGTTAATCTGTTCATGGCAGTGGTGGTGTCGATCCTGTTTGATTGTTATTTTGTGGTGATTTAACAATACTACTTTTAGGACTTGGCTACCACTGCTTTTTATATTTCAAAGTAAAAACTGCGCCACAGCCTTGGCAGGCCATCGCGCAGCGATTTTGTTCAAGACTGGTTATGAGTAGAATGTCATAACCAGTCAACCTCCAGAGTCTCGCCGGGTTTGCGCTGGATACGCATAGTCGCTTTGCTGATTCTTGCCCATGCACGATAAAGATCACCAAACTGGGTGGACATATAAAACTTTTTGCCAGCAGCCTGAGCTTCGGCAGCGTACTCCGTCCAGAGCAGTGAAAGAGTCACTCCTTTTCGGGCTAGTTCACGATGGATTTTCGGAAAATCGGGCATCATTCGGTCCTTTCCCTTGTTTTTACGCTCTGGATAGAGGAGAGATTCCAGGACGGCATTTGTTGTTTCTGGAGATAGTGGCCAGCTGATCTTGAGTGCCGATGCCAGATTCAATACCTCCTGGATCGTACTGCGGGAACTGTGTACGCTTGCAGCGATCTCCCGCTGTGAGTAGTTGAGACTATGAAGTCTCAGGATTTCTCGATAATTAACCATGATTATCGACCTCCTATAAATGATAGTCGCACGAACATGCGCCATTTACCATTATAGGAGTTGGATTACCGATTGGCACAGCCACCCGACAAGGTGGTTCTATTTCACCGTCAAAGTGGTTCAGTTTTTCCGTGCAGTTGGTTCTAATGGAGCGTCATATACAAAAGTTATGGATAATCCATTGATTAATGTCCACAGAGATATGGAACTGGTAGCAAAACCGATCCTAATTAGAACATTCAATAATCCAGCAGAAATCGTAAGAGTCTGCGAAAGCGAAGTGGGCAAGGTATTTCCTGTGCTCCGTAATGGTGTAGATGAAATCTATGTGATGGATTATGAAGCATACCGTATGAGGGAAGATTATTTGGTTAATTTGTTAAAATCAGAGATAAACAGGAAAGAGTAATATACGATGTTTTTATCTATGAATAATAACGGATTATGCTATAATTAATTTAACAATCTAAGCAAAGGATGTAGGTGTCAAATATGGCTTTTATCAAAGATGAGCATTTATATACAACTGGTGGACTGAGTATTAATGGAAAACAGGGTTTCAAATATGCGGACATTATTTTAGGATACGGTGAAAACTATTATCATGCGGTATTCTTTAAATTTCAGAACTTTTTTACAATAATGATGGATGATTATCAAACATTTCCAACTATGGAAATAGCATCAAAGGTTTTGACTATGCTTTCCGAGATTGACATAACAGGTCCTGCTTCTGAAAAAATTGATAATGAAAAAATCAAAGCTTTGCTTTCTAATTTGAATCAAGATAAGAACTATTACAAGATTGGTAACTATATTGTAAGAACGACCGAGAGAACTGTACCTTGTAAAAAGACTGAGTTTTTATTAAATTCAATGATTCCACTTGCAAATGTGAATGCCTGTATTACCAATATGGGCACGAGGCTTCAAGTTACTATTAATAACGAGAATAAACAAAAACTGGATAAGTATGATAAAGAGTTTTTCGTTTCAGCAGCTGGAGAAATCGTATTTAAAGAACTTATGTGTCTAAAAGCCTATCCTGATATGGATAACATTGTTCTTGATTTAGTTTCTGAACATGAATTTTTCATGAAGAATTCTCATCTGAATGGTATGAAAATAACTGGTAATTTACTATGGACGATGCAAGTAATGGAATATTCGTTGAACAAAGATAGGGATAATCCGATAGAAATGAGGATTGAAGATAAATCATTAAACACTGGAAAAAGAAGATTCTTTTTTCTGTTTTCGATACATGGACTTAAAATTAGAACAGATGTTAGATTTGGTTTGGTTACATTTTCTAATGAAAGTGGAATTGACACCGATAGAGAAAAAGAATATACAACAGCGCTTGGGCAAAGTGATTATTGTTATGCACAAATTGCAATTGTAAATGAGTCTTTAAGAATGGCTGCAGAAGAGGCAATAAAGGTGGTTGATAAAGCTATTACACTTTTGCAAATAATATTATTGGATGATTCACCACGGGAATTTTACAACACTAAAGATACGTATAGATCATGGGAGTTCAAAATGTTAAGTTCTTCTCTTACGGTTGATGAACATTTTTATGTTGAAGATGTTGTAAGTGCTCAGCAGTATGCTATGCTAAATCGAAAAAACAGCCTTATTACTCAACCTATTATTGTAGATGAGGAGTTTTCAAATCTTCTCAATAAAGACAATGTTTTGGAAGATTTTTTCTACTTAGATAAAAGTAAGGATAAAAACAAGAAGGCAGAGGATTTGTTACAGGCTATTGTTTGGCTGAATGCATCACTAAAAACAGAAAATTATAAAGAGAAAGTTATATCTCTTTATAATTGTTTGGAGTTTTTGGTTACCGGTGAGAAAGGGAAATTATTGAGTCAAGAACTACATTTAACTTATGGAGCTGAGTATGATGTTTCGATTGAAGAAATTAGAAGGGTCGTTAGCAAAATCAAGAATGAAGAATTAAGGGAACGAATCAGTGGTGTGATAAAATCTTCATTTGAAGGAAATTCAAGCCTACAGAGTAAGTTGGAAGCTTTAATTGAGCGTCTTCCTATAACTTTTGAAAGTAGAGATTGGGCGTTGTTTAACAAATTAAAACAGAATAGACAGAGATTGATACATAATAAAAAAATTTCTGCGCCTATTACTAAACAAGAATTGAATGAACTATTCCATCTTTTTTCAAAAGTTATTATTTATAGAATTATAGACGTTAGTAATGGAGGGGAAAATGATTGATATAATTAGTTCATCTATCAGGTTGGGAAAATTATTGAGAGAACATAGTGAATTAAATGATATAGCCGTTTTTTTCTCACAGATAGAAAATGAAAAAAGCAATCCGTGGGCATTGGAGTATGTAAAACTCATATCTTCTAAATTGAGGCAATATGGACTATATGCTTTTGATGTAGTTGATCAGATTTTGATTCAGAATCTTAAAAATGAAGATGATTTTGTGAAAAGAATGGCTTCGGAGATAAGAACGTTCGTTACGGTAAAGCCTAATTATAAAGAGATTCTTGGCTTATCAAAGAAATATGGGGAAGTATTAGAGGATTATGTTGGACAACTTTTAACCAAAACAAATGACTATCCGCAGATTAAAATAGAAAATGTATCATTAAAAATTCAACAATGTTCCAATGAACTTTCTACTGCAGTACTACGTAGTGGAGTTTTAAGCTGGATAAGTGATCCTAATAAAATGGAGATTTTGAAAAAGGAAATGTCTTTTGTTGGGGAATATGAAGCTCAGACAGCAGAATTTGAACATTTACATCCATATAATAAAAATACACGAAAAGTGATGAATTCCCTTAGTACAAAACAAAGACAAATTGCCTATCAAATTGAAAACATTAAGTTTGTTCAGTTTTTGTCAAGAAGTGGAATACTTCAAGGATTTTTCTTTGAACTATTTGATATTCCTGAGTCTCATATAATAAAAATCAAAGAAATACATAGAGATAAAAGTATACATCCTATAATAATAAAAACAGATTTGATATATCCAACAAATCACATGTTTTTATTTAGATACTTTTTTGAAGGCAAAGTATCTTATATGTTAGCAAAACGGGTGACTATTCACTTTTCACGTGAAGATATGTCAACAACAACTCTAATTGGATATAAATATCCTACAAATGAATATTCTTTGTTGAGAATTGATTAATAGGGATATTATGTAAAATCTACATAACAATCGTGCATTGCAACCTGTATGGCTGTTTTATACTCCAAAACTGTTGTCCATAATGACAATCACTCGTGAGCGGCAGTCCGATCATTCAGGACGGGAAATTGGTAGGCGCAGTGACCCATGTTTTGGTCAATGACCCCACCACCGGCTATGGGATTTTCATTGAAAACATGCTGGAAGCAGCGGGATAGAAAAATGCCCTTGGTATCCATAGTTTTACCAAGGGCATTCACTTTATTTTTCTGTAATAAATGTCCAGTTCTTGCGAAGTGATTCGGGCATAAGTTCTTTGAGTTTTTGCGCATCAGAAATCAAGTTTCTGTTACCAAAGTGGAAAAAGAAAAATTCACCAACGCCATTATTGTAACCTAATTGGAATTCGAGTTCTTTTTTAAAATAAGGAAATACAGGTTTAATTTGAGCATCGACAGCCCATACAACATCCATACCATTGGTGTTAATATTATTAATAATCCACTGCTCATTTTCAGAAAACCATTTCCAAAATTGATTTGCTGCGGTAGTGTCCATTTCTTTCTTTCCAAACGAAAACATAAGAAATCCTCCTTTGTATGATGAAATTATCATAATGTAAAATGGCGCTGATTTCAAGCGTAATGTTGTCCCTAATGACAATCACTCGTGTCAGGGAGTCCGATTTTGCAGAATGGCAAGCTGGTAGGTGCTGTGACGCACGTTCTTGTGAATGATCCAACGAGAGGGTATGGGATTTTCATTGAAAATATGCTGGATGCGGCAGAATAAAACAGTGTCAGAGGTATTTTGCCTCTGGCATTTTTCTATGCGATGTGTTAAATTAAATTTAGTTTTTCATATTTCGGAGGATAAATATGGAATTTAGAAATAAATGCACCCACGTTCTTCGGTCAATCTTCGGATGGTTTTTGATCGTGCAGGGTGGACTATGGGGTGGAAGCGCGGGAATTTGTGCTTTTGCTGCGTTGTTTGGCGGGCTGGAGATCGATTCCTTTGGAGAGCGACTGAGTTTTTTTGCGATATCCCTTGTGATGGCGGTTGGTTTTTTTGCGATTCTCTGGCTGGGAATCCGGTTAAAGAACGGTGGCCAAAAAAAGATTGCTGATCCGGTAGAAATACTATCAATTCCCAGGCAGGAGAATGGATGCAATGAATATCTTGATGATGTCACGTTCATCTCAGGAATGCGGCACATTGTGACGCCGGATGGTCACTGGCAGCAATATGATGTAATACTGAACGCCAGAGGCTACGGCTGGGATATGATGAAGGCATGGGCGGACTATCTGTCCGGGGCAGATCTGGAACATATCTCTGAGGTCATAGCCGGAACAATGGGCGCAGCAGAAAGATCTGTGACTCAGTCCTATATCGGCCACGGAAGAAAATGCACGCAAACCCCCGAACTGGTTGCGGAACAAGGAATGCTTTCCATTGCGGGAATGAGCAAGGTGCTGCTCGCCCCGTAAAAATCGTCTGGATCAATCAAACAAATCAATTGCGCCTTTTTACTACTGTGGATGATGAATCAGCATTGAGAAAATATGTGGAGACGATGATTCGCCGCAGTTTTGGAACCAAAGATGCCATGAAGCTTGGAAAATCCATTGCGGCCTCCGAGAAGGCACCGACTCCGCCCAGTCAGCCGATGGAGTCACCTGCAAAGACATCAGATCAGGCTAACCAGCCTCAGAAGTCCACAGAAAAGGTACCTGAGAAGCCCATTCCCACGAAGAAGCTGAACCTGGGCACGTTTTCCTTTAGCGATGCCGACCGTCAGAAGCTGGCGGTGTTGCCGAAGAAGGGTCTGCCGGAAAAACTGGATACTGCGGAAGCCCATATTGCCCTGCTGGATGTGTTGGATTCCGTTATGGATACAACTGTGACAAGGTTGAATACAGCTAACTTCTGGAAATTCCCAGATGGGATGCCGGAGGAGGAGAAGGTCAAACGTATTCAGGTCAATGCCGTATCGGTAATGCTGACAGTTGACGCTTCCCTTCCCATAATAAACCCGGATTTTCTCAGGAAAAAGGTCGAAAATGCAGATTTTGACCAGCTTTTGAACGCATGGGCGGTGCTGAACTATTATTCCAGTGCACTGAAGCCGAAGTATACGGAAAACATCCGGAATTTCCGGGACTATATCCATAATGCACTGCTAACCCGCTACGGCGGTTACGCAAGAAAGTACCTCGTGCCGTCAAAGCTGGAGGGTACTGGGATCTACGTGAAATCTGCGATGCTGTTGGAATGGCTGAAATGCAACCCTCTGGCGGGGCAGTATGAACTGCGTGGCGCTATGCCCCTGACAGAAAAGGAGCCTGTCATTACCTTGTACGAGGACGGTGTAAAGACCCGGGAATACCGTCTGCAAACGGAAAATGATGAGGATTTCACCGGAAAGTATTTCCTGATCAGCATCCGAATGGGAATGCAAGGAAATCCTTCCGTTCCTGTGGCGCAGATCGACGGCTTTATCTCCGACACTCCGGAGGAACGTAAAATGATGATACAGGATATTGGATACCGGATGGAAGGATTTTTTCTGGTCTGCGGCGGAAAAAATGCCAAAGTTCGTCAGGAAATGAACCGAGGGCAGGATCTTCCCATGAAAGCGCTGAAATACGTGGGATATACCACGCCCAGCAATATCCGGATGGTGGGCATCTGCCCGGATTGTGGAAAATCTTTCTGCTTCCACGCCTATTCCCTTTACATGGGGCAATGTGATGTGGCCTATTCTGACGACGGTTTGGACTGTTGCTCGATTTCGTCACCAGCAATCGATATAGACACCTGGACGTATCAGACCGACGGAAAAACCTTCCGCTATTACAATTCCTTCTGCTGTCCCCATTGTGGCACGCCTTATATCGATTATCGGAAATTTCCCCAAAATAAGAAATTTGGCGTGTCCGGTTGTGTCCATCTGGGAAGAAAATTATATTATGATAATACTGCCAATCAATAAAGCAGCTGGTGATCTTCAAGAGGGCAGCCTTCAATTTTTGTTGTGTGTTAAATTGGTTCGGTAAAGTATAATTGACTGGGTTCTTTGCGTATGCAAAGAATTGCCCGAGGTGGCGGGATAAAAGCCTTCCTTTTGGCAAAGGGAGGTGGCACGGCGGAGCCGTGACGGAGGGATTGAAAAGTGTCGATATTTGACAATCCCCCAGTCAGCTCCGCTGACAGCCCCCTTTACACAAAGGGGCCTTGGGTTGGCATCATCGTTAAACCCACGTATTGGTGAATGACCCGACGAGAGGGTATGGTATTTTTATCGAAAATATGCTGGATGCGGCAGGATAAATGATTTGACAGGGGCGGTATGCCCCTGTCATTTTGCAGTTGTACATGCTATAATATATCCAAATAAGATGATTTGGCAAAGGAATGGGTAAGATGGGATTATTTGATGCTTTTAAAAAAAAGGAAGTTGAATTAACCGAAGACCAAAAGAAATGGAATAAGATGTGGGAACTTTGGGTCGAAGGAAATGCAGAGTCACCTTATGCAGAATTGATGACATATCAAGGTGAGATCAACAACGGCGGACATGATCAATATTTTACCAATATTGAAAATACCAGTCATATACAAAAAGATGTGTCAGTGTTGGAAAGCATCTTGTCTGAGAAACTGAAACAGAATTTACAAAAGGCATATCAAGCATATTTGCTCTTAGAAGAAAAAGAGGACGATGAATATGCCGAAGAAACTATGGAACAATGTGATAATGTGTTCTATGATAATGAAGAAGAAATCAATCAGATGTTGAAAGAATATGCGACCAGAATAGAGATATAAGCCGAGACTTGTGTTACATAGCAGCCATGCATTTTCCATGCATGGCTGTTTTGTGCCTAAAACTGTTGTCCCTAATGACAATCACTCGTGTGCGGATCACCAATAATACAACAGCAATCCACAGAGCACAAAGATGTTACGCAGCGCCTTATAAGGAAACAACGGCCGGCTCCTAATTGTATGGTTTGGAGTTTATGTTCATTTGATTAAGGCAAAATCCATCACTTTCAAAAATGAAAAATTTTTAAAGTTTCGAAAGTGGTGATATCTTTGGAACGGAAAACTGTTACAAGTTGCAAAAATCCTTTCCAGAAATGAAGATAAATCAAATTCCATTCCCTAAAAGTGTGCATTTGCACAAAAATAGGGAATGGATATTGTATGGCGGATGGACGACCTTGGGAGTGTTGTAGGGACAAGTGCGCCCATTTTACGATTGAAATTCGAGCAATCGTAAAAATTTACGACCGAAATTATGCGTGTTTTCACGCATAATTTGAATTAAAAGCACATATAATCAATTTAACTCAAAATATTTCAATTTAACTTTTGGGAAGTTAAAACGCAATTGATTGAGTGAAAACAAAATTTTGAAACGGATTAGAACAAAAATATTGTTTTAATCCGTTTTTATGTTATAATACTAATAGATAGTAGTAAAGGAAGGTGTATTTTATGAAGCTGTTAAGGGTTCGTGCATCAAACTATAAAAATTGCTGCAATGATTTTACGATTGATCTCGTGGCAAAATCTAAAAAGACAAGCGAAGATAAAGAATATGAGCTGCAGGAGATTGCAGAGGATTTGTATGTTTTCAATACCATTTCATTTGTTGGTAAGAATGCTTCCGGTAAAACATCTGCGATTGAGTTGATGGAGTGCAGCTATTCCATTCTCAGTGAGTTCCGTTTAGAAGATAAACATTATAATTACGATAATGTGAAATTAGAAATCATTTTCTATCATGAGGATTCTATTTACAAGTACAATACAGTTTTGAAAGCTGATCCGAATTTAGGAAGCAAAGCTAATTTTACAGAGCAGCATATCTACAAGAAAAAATACTATAAATCCAAAGTAAAAGATATTTATTCTGACGATGGATTTGAGGAAATTGGTGATTTGGGCGAGCTTCCGGAAGATACATCCATTATATTCTTTGTTCTGAAAAAGAAAGCTACCCGTGCGGTCTACTTTAACTGTGACGGCGAGGGCGCAGACACTTATCGTCTGATGTTCAGAGCAATGAAAACTTATAAAATATCAAAAGAAGTTCTGACGAAAGTTATCAAGATTTTTGATGATAAGATTCAGAGCCTGGAAATGATGGATGAGAAACATTATAAACTCACCTATCAGGATCGAGTGAAAGAACTTTCGGATTCGGAATTGGTTTATATGCTTTCCAGTGGTACAACAAAAGGTGTTCTGCTTTATGTTTTTGTAGTTGCAGCGCTGGAAAATGGCTTTGATTTGCTGATTGATGAAGTGGAAAATCACTTCCATAAAACATTGGTTGAAAATATGATTAGCTTATTCAAAGATAAGACTGTGAATAAGAAATCTGCAACACTTATATTTACAACCCATTACTGCGAAGTTTTGGATTTGTTTAATCGTCAGGATAACATTTGGATTGCAAAATCAGATAACAAGATTCGTCTGGACAATATGTATGAAACATACAACATCAGACCGGAGCTTTTGAAGAGCCGTCAGTTTTACAACAACGCCTTTGATACTTCTGTGAACTACGAAGATCTCATGGCATTGAAGAAGGAGCTGATGAGATGAAGTATCTGATTATGTGTGAAGGTCCGAATGAACTTGAAATTATCCGAATGTTGTTGGAACACAATAAACTGATTTTCACAGAAGATGATTTGCTGAACTTGGTTCCTTATCATGCAAGACAGATTGCAAGTAACCCTACTGTAAAGGCTGCACTGAATCTGTATCATGGAGATGTTCAGGTCTTGAGAATCGGTGACAAACTAAATGATGAACTAAAGATTCCAAAAGAATATAAAGGGAAGATTAAAGGCATCGAAAAATACTGTACCAAACCGGAATTAGAAATGTTGCTGATCATTTCTGAAGGCATGACTGCTGACTTTGAAAAGGAGAAATCCAAGAAAAGTCCAAAATCTTTCAGTAAAGAAAATGTGGTTTACAATAGAACCCGTTATGATAACAGCACTGCTTTTTATCGTGAGTATTACGGTGACCGAATTGATTTACTGGTAGATACGATTAAACGATATAAGCAGCTGAAAGGCAAGCATCAGAGAGATGAACTTTATCTGGCGGATTTGCTGAAATAAAAATGAATATTGATTGAGCGAAAGCATTCAACTTAACGGTTGGGTGCTTTTTTTTTGTACTCTACCAATGAGGCAATAAAACTTTACTGTAGAAACAATTACAATTTTCTCGAAAGCCAAAACAAGCTAATTTCCCTTAGGAACTAAGGGCGCACTTCTATACCGGTTATTCCATTACGGTATGTGCGTTCTCCGAAGGTAGATGCTCCTGTGTCTGAACACATTCACATATTGCGGAATTGCATTCCGGTCAAGAGATAACTCTTGCGGCTGACGCCTATCTCATTTTACATACCTTGCATTTTGCAAGGATGAATACACACAGGAGGATAACGAAAATGGAAAGTAAAAGAGAATCCATTTTAAAAGAAAAAGAAGAAGCTGAGCTGAAAGTCCAGCAGTACGAAAACAAAATTAAGCTTTTACAGAATCGCAAGCAGCATCTGGAAAGGAAAGCTGACCGCCAGCGTACCCACCACCTTTGCAATATGGGTGGTGCAATCCAGAGCATTTCAAAAGAAGCAGATTCTTTGACAAAGGTAGAGTTCTACACTCTGATGGAACAGGTCTTTGCGCTTCCTGCGGTGCAGGAACTGGTTGATGCAGCCATGCAGAACCATGAGCCGGGAGGTGATAGCTGATGGCGCTATATCACTTCCATGTGGATCAGATTAAGCGAAGCGAAGGTCGCACGGCTGTTGCCAGTGCTGCCTATCGTGCCGGTGAAAAACTGCATAATCTCTGGGATGGTGAAACCCACGATTACACTAAGAAGGGCGGTGTGATTCTGGCAGAAATCATTCTGCCGGAACACGCACCAAAAAGATTTTCGGACAGATCAACGCTATGGAATGAAGTGGAGCAGATTGAGAAGCATTACAAAGCACAGCTTGCTTACAGTTTCGACATGGCTCTGCAAAATGAATTTTCCTTAGAGGAGAACATGGAACTGGCAAGAGAATTTGTCCAGAAATACTTTGTCTCTGATGGCATGATTTGCGATCTTGCGGTACATCAACCAGACCGAGAAGAAGGCGGCATCCCCAATCCACATTTTCATGTGTTGGTGCCAATTCGTCCGCTGAACGATGATGGAACATGGGGAGCCAAGCAGCATCGAGTATATCATCTGGATGAGGATGGCAACCGCATCAAAAAGGAAAATGGCGGGTGGGAGTTCGATGCTGTTCCAACTACAAATTGGGGCAGACCGGAAACGCTGGATATGTGGCGTGAAGCCTGGGCAGATATGGTAAATGCCAGATTTGAAGAAAAAGGTCTGGACTACCGCATCGACCATCGTTCTTATGTAGATCAGGGACTGGATTTGATTCCAACTGTCCATGAAGGCCCCCATGTTCGCAAAATGGAGAAGAAAGGTATTCGTACCGAAAAGGGTGAGTTGAACCGTTGGATCAAAGCTACCAATCGTATGATTCGCAGTATGCGAGCTACCATTGCGGCGTTGAAAGAGTGGATTCAGGAAGCAAAAGAAATTCTGAAAGAACCGCAAGAGATTTATCTGGCACAGTTGCTCAGCGATGCCCATACCTTGCGTAATCAGACGGCGATGACCTATTCCAGAGGGAAAACCAAAGCGAAGAAAAACAACCTGAAGCGTTTCATGGATGAGTGCAATTACATGAAACAGCGAGGGGTTCTGACACTTAGCGATTTTGAAAAGTATCTTTCTTCTGCCAGCGAAAAAGTGGAAGCCAGAAAAACTTCCATGAACCAAAAACAGATACGATTGAAAGAACTTCAGCAGCTGATGGAGGATGCAAAGACCTACACCGAATTGAAGCCGGTCTTGGATGAAATGAAGAAAGAAAAATACCGTTTTACCAAAGCCAAGGAGAAATACAAGGCAGAACATGAAGGCGAGCTTCGCCAGTTCTACATGGTAAAGCGCAAACTGAAAGAAAAGGGGTTTGAAAAAGAGACGTTTCCGCTGAAAGCATGGCAGAGAGAATTTTCTGAACTGTCTGCACAGCGAGAAACTGAATATCAGGAATATAAACTTCTTCAAAAAGATCTGACTTTGTTGTATCAGATCAAGGGTGATGTAGACAAAGCGATGCGTGAAACCTGTTCCGAAATGCAGCGTTACGATAAAACAAAAGAAACAGAAACCATATTGTAATCAGGAGGTGGAACAATGAGTTATACACAAGAACAAATTGACAGAGCGAATCAGGTGAACTTGGAACAGTTCCTTCGCTCGAAGGGAGAGAAACTAATCAAAAGCGGTCACGAGTACCGCTGGGAACGATACGATAGCCTGACTGTGAAAGGCAACAAATGGTTTCGTCACAGTCAGAACAAAGGTGGCTATCCGGTGGACTTTGTAATGGATTTTTTCGATAAGACATTTCCGGAAGCGATGCAGATGCTGATTGGAGAAGAAGCAGTAGAGTGTGTCACAGAACCTACACCAAAGACAGAATTTCACCTTCCGCCTCGCTGTGAATCTAATACAAAAATTATGAAGTACCTGACGGAAGAAAGAAAACTTCCGCAGGAGTTAATAGAGCGATTTATTGCAGACGGCTTGATTTACGAGGATTCCAAACATCACAATGTTGTGTTTGTAGGAACAGATGCAAATGGTATCCCTCGATATGCTCACTGCAGAAGAACCGCAGATAAGTTCCGTATGGATGTGACTGGTTCGGATAAATCTTATGGATTCTGTTACAGAGGAAAAGGTACCGAGCTGTATGTGTTTGAAGCACCGATTGATTTGCTGTCACACATTGCTTTATTTACGGCAGGTTGGGAAGAACATAGTTATCTTTCCTTAGGCGGTGTTTCACCGAAAGCCTTGGAGCGTTTTCTTTCTGAACACAAAGACATTGAGAGTGTTTTCATTGCCACAGACAATGACGAAGCAGGTAACCATGCTGCAGAAAAATTGGCAGAACTGATTCCAAAGGACATCTCTGTCTACAGATTCCTTCCACATGCAAAGGACTGGAATGAAGAACTTATCAACGACAGAAACGGAATATCCTCCGGTGACCATGTGACAATCGGAATCAGAAAACCAAAGGAAACTCCCAAATCCGTTCCTATGATCTGCATGAACGATGTGGAGCAGACAGAGGTGGATTGGCTCTGGTATCCGTATATTCCGTTTGGAAAGCTGACAATAGTGCAGGGAAATCCCGGAGAAGGAAAAACTTTTTTCGCAATGCAGCTGGCGGCGGCCTGTACCAATCAAAAGTTCCTGCCAGATATGGAACCTTTTGAACCGTTCAATATGATTTTTCAGACTGCAGAGGACGGGTTGGGCGACACAGTAAAACCACGATTACTTTCATCCGGTTCTGATTTGAAACGAGTATTGGTCATTGATGATTCGGATAATCCACTTTCACTTGCAGACGACCGCATTGAAAAGGCCATCAGAGAAAACAATGCAAAGCTCATGGTAATCGACCCTCTACAGGCATTTCTTGGAGCAAATGTGGATATGAACAGAGCCAATGAAGTAAGACCGATCTTTCGCAAGTTGGCAGACATTGCTCAATCCACAGGCTGTGCCATCGTAATGATTGGTCACTTGAATAAAGCATCCGGCACACAAAGCACCTACCGTGGACTTGGTTCCATCGATATTGCCGCAGTTGTACGAAGCATTTTATTTGTTGGTAAAGTCAAAGATGACCCAACTACACGTGTGATTGTTCACGAGAAAAGCTCCCTGGCTCCACCAGGACAGGCATTGGCCTTTTCTCTGGGCGACCAGAAAGGTTTCCGCTGGATTGGCGCTTATGATATTTCTGCAGAAGATTTACTTGCAGGTGGTGAGGGGACAAAAGCCGAGCTGAAACAGGAACAGGCAGTAAAGCTGATTTATGAGTTCCTCTCTGACGGTAGAGAAGCTTCAGTAGCAGAAATCAACAAAGAAGCCATCGAGCGTGGAATATCTGAGAGGACTGTACGCATGGTAAGAAATTCTATGAAAAACAAATTGGAGAGTGAAAGACGAGGCAAAGATTGGTGGATCTGGCTGAAACGGCAGGACGAAACGGCAAACCGCCTATAGATAAAATGTTTGCCACTTTGCCAGTTCATTGTTGAAATACAGGAGGTTTTAGAATATGAAAGAAGTTCCTATCTGGGAAAAAACTAATCTCACATTGGAAGAAGCAGCTGCTTATTCCGGTATCGGTATCAATAAATTAAGAGAAATCACAAACAACGACAGATGTGATTTTGTGCTGTGGGTTGGAACAAAGCGACTGATTAAAAGAAAACAGCTGGATAAGTTCACTGAACAGTGTTACTCACTTTAATCACCATTAACATGTGAAGATTCCCATAGAAAAGAGAGCCTTGATATGATAAAATAGGAATGCGGCGAAGTCGGTTCGTTCGTTGCATGTACGTCATATCAGGGCTCTTTTCATATCAGAAAGGAGATTGAATATGTCTGAAAAAAGAAGAGATAACAAAGGACGTATTTTACGTACAGGAGAGAGCCAAAGAAAAAACGGAATGTATGAATTCCGTTATACAGATGCCAATAAAAAGCGTCGTTCCATTTATGACATGGATTTGATGAAGCTTCGTCAGAAAGAAGATGAAATCAAGCTGATGCGTCACGAAGGAATCGACTATGCCGGAGGCGAGATTACGGTTATTCAGTTGCTGGAGCGTTATATCAGCCTGAAGCGTGGTGTCCGCTACAACACAACCACAGGCTACAAGTTTGTGATGAGTGTTGTAAAGAAAGAAGCTTTCGGTCAGAGAATTATTCGTGACATAAAAATGTCAGATGCAAAGCTGTGGTTTATCAAGCTTTATGATGACGGTTATTCCTACAGCACCATTGCAAGTATCCGTGGTGTGGTAAAACCGGCCTTTCAGATGGCTTATACCGAGGATATTATCCGCAGAAATCCTTTTGAGTTCCGTCTGGATATTATCCCAAACAATACACAGAAAAGAGTTGCACTGTCCCCAAAGCAGCAGGAGCAGTTTCTTGAGTTTACCAAGAATGACAAACACTTCTGCAGATATCTGGATGAAATCAAGATACTGCTTGGAACAGGAATGCGAATCAGTGAGCTTTGCGGACTGACCATTGCAGATCTGGATTTTGACCGCAGAAGAATTCGTGTGGATCATCAGTTGGTCAGAACACAGGATGGAAAACGCTATATTGAGAAAACAAAAACGGAATGTGGCTGTCGCTACATACCAATGAGCGATGAAGTCTATGAGAGCTTCTACAACATTCTTTCCAACCGAAAGAAACAGAAAAAAGAAGTCATGATAGACGGATACGCCGGATTTATTTTACTGGACAAGAATGGCAATCCAAAGGTAGCCATGCACGTCCAGAAAGTAGTGCAGAGGCTGTGCGAGAAGTACAATGAAGAAAATATCATTCCACTTCCACGTATCACACCTCATGTATTCCGACACACATTTTGTACAAACATGGCAAACGCAGGCATGGATCTGAAAAGCCTGCAGTATCTGATGGGGCATTCCGATGCCAGCGTCACTTTGAATGTTTACACCCATAACAGCTATGAGAAAGCCGAAGAATCCATGGCACAGATTGTAGCTTTCAGCGGTGGACAGACAAAGCAGGAAAACTTGAGAAGATTCGGGTAAAAGCATATACAGGCAGTACGAATGGGGCAAAAATCCATGCTGTGGTACCCCATTTAGTACGCCAATTGCTTAAAAACCTATGTAGAGTGACGTAGTTTTACGTCGCCAATGACTTGATTTTATTGTGCAAGTTATACAAAAAATAGACTTATAAACACTTATAAAGAGGTGAAAATGCATGATTAAGGTACTTTTCATCTGCCACGGCAACATCTGCCGCAGCCCAATGGCAGAATTCATTTTCAAAGACATGGCAGAAAAACAAGGCCTTTCAGACCAATTTGAGATCGCATCCGCCGCGACCAGCACCGAGGAGATCTGGAACGGCATCGGCAACCCGGTTTATCCGCCGGCCAGGCAGGAGCTTGCGCGCCATGACCTCAAGTGTGACGGTAAGAGAGCGGTGCAACTTAAGAAATCTGACTACGACTACTATGATTATCTGGTCGGCATGGACACGATGAACATCCGCAACATTGAGCGGATGACCGGCCACAAGGGCGGGAAGATTTCGCTTCTGCTACAGTACGCGGGAAGGAATGCCAGCATTTCCGATCCGTGGTACAGTGAGCGGTTTGATGTGGCTTACCGGGAAATCCGAGAGGGCTGTGAAGGCCTGATGCAGTACATTCTTGAACATGATTTCGGATGGAAATAAGATTCCCCGGCAAGCCAGAGTGGTTTGCCGGGGAAATATTTATGCGGATTATGATAAATTATAAATATGGATACAGGAATATCAGGATTGGGATGGTCAGTATGGATAGCAGTGTGGAAAGGATAATTCGATAAGAACATTCTCGTCCGTCCCGCCCGCTTTCTTCAACCAGCATCAGGATAAGATTCCCACAAGGCATTGCCATCATGATCATATAAACCTGACACATCACATTAGAGATCGGAAGGCGTTTGAGGAACAGGGTCCCGATTATCGGGATTACCAGCAATTTGCACAGGCAGAAGAGATAGCGTTTCCCGCTGGTGAAGAGGGAGACGAGATCTGCCTGGATTCCCAGGGAGACTCCGATTACGATGAGTGAGATCGGAGTGGTAGCATTTGCCAGATACTGGAGTCCGTCGCTAAGTGGCTGCGGAGGGACGATGTCGGTGACAAATATGAAAAGGGTTGCTACACAGGCAATGGTGCCCGGATTAACCAGTGGTTTTAATGTGGACAATTGGAATGCGGCTTTTGGGGTGTCTGTTCCTTTCGAACCGTGTCTCAGCAGGGAGATGCCGTAGGTGTAGACCAGAATGTTATATTCCAGGATAAATACGGCAACATAAATCAGTTTATCCGTTCCCAAAAGTGCCTTTACAACAGGGATGCCGACAAAACCGACATTTGCAAATATATAAAGGAGTTCAGTGATTTGTTGCTGGTCGCCTGTCTCACGGAAAATCCGAACAAGGATCTTCGACAGGATGATCAGGAAGAGATAGATTCCGGCAGAGACCAGAAAGAGAAGCGGTATGGAGTCCACAGTGCCGTTTCCGGAATTCCCAAGTACGCTGGAGAAAATCATAGCAGGGTTGAAGACATTTACAACCAGCCTGGAAAGACAGGCATTATTTTCCTGGGAGATCATATGGGCTTTGTAGCAGAAATAGCCGGCTAGTATTAACAGAAACATGACAAACATTTGAAGTCCGGCGGTCATTACGTTCATGGTATTACCTCATTTCTTTCATTTATATGGATTGCCTGGATTTTGTATCCGAATCTCTTCTTATTATACTGAAAAAAAGAGATTTCACAAGCGTGTTTTTTACTGTTCGCAAAGAAAGACAAGAAAAAGTAGATGAAAATTCTCTTCTGAGGCATGGAACTTTTGGGAAAGGTGTGTTATGATGTTCATGCACAGTGAGAACGTCGTGATATGACCTTATATGGATGAAGAATTACACTGCCAAGAGCGAGAAGGAATATCGCGTGGAAGGAGTGACAGTATGCGGGCGACCGTGTTATTGGTTAATTTTAAGGATAAGCAGAAGCTGCGTGAGATTCAGATGGTTCTGATGACGCTTAAGGTTAAGGTAAGGCTTGTAGAGCCGGAAGAGTATTATAAAACGATTGGTGAGCTTGTCGGAATTGTGGAGACGCAGTCTGAAAGTGATGATGATGAAAGTATTGTTCTGGCAAAGGAAATGATTGTGTTTGCCGGGCTTGCGGAGCAGCAGTTGAATCAGGTATTGTTTCTGATGAGAAAGAAAGTGATCGGTCCGGTGGATTATAAAGCGGTCCTGACAGACACGAATCAGAGCTGGACGATTCCGGAACTGTACCGGGAGCTGGAGCGGGAACATGAGGCGATTATGGCTCAGAAGAAGTAGGTAAAGCGGATTGAAAAGATCTGTTTTAGTTGCTATGCATATGAGAAAATGGTCCGGTGGACCGTTTTGAGTGTTAGGGACAGAAGCTCTGTCTTGGACAAGATATAAATACATTATTTTATTACTTAAAAACGTGAGAAGAGAGGTAGCAAAGAAATGAGTATTGCAGAGAAAATTGCGAGATTGCGCGAGAAAATGGCTGAAAAGGGAATGGACGTATATGTGATTCCGACAGCAGATTTTCATCAAAGTGAATATGTGGGGGGACATTTCAAGGCTCGTGCATATATGACCGGATTTACCGGATCGGCAGGAACTGCAGTCATTACAGCCAGTGAAGCGCGTCTGTGGACAGACGGAAGATATTTTATTCAGGCAGGCAAGCAGCTTGCTGGATCTCCGGTAGAGCTGATGAAAATGGGAGAACCGGGAGTGCCGACTTTGAATGAATATTTGCAGACAGCAGTGCCGGAAGGCGGAGTCCTGGGATTTGACGGAAGAGTAATCGCTATGGGATCCGGCCTTGAATATGAGAAGATCACGGCGGAAAAGAATGCGAAGATCGTGTATGATTATGATCTGGTCGATGAAGTGTGGGAGGATCGCCCGGCACTTTCTGAAGAGCCCGTATTTGCGCTGGAATTGAAGTATGCCGGTGAGACAACAGAAAGCAAGCTGGCGAGAATTCGTGAGTACATGAAGGAATGCGGCGCTGCAAAGCACATTCTTACGACGTTGGACGATATCTGCTGGATTCTGAATATTCGTGGAAATGACGTGGAATTCTTCCCGCTGGTACTTTCTTATGCGGTTATTACCATGGACAGCATGGAATTGTATATCAATGAGAAGAAATTAAGTGCTGAGATTAAGGAAGCACTTGCGAAAGACGGCGTCGTTCTTCATCCGTATAATAACATTTACGAAGATGTTAAGAAATTGGAGGATGGAGAAGTCGTTCTGATCGACCCGGGCAAATTGAATTATGCTCTTTACAGCAATATACCGGAAAATGTCGTTAAGGTTGAAAAACGGAATCCGGAAGAGCTTTTCAAGGCTATGAAGAATCCGGTGGAGATTGAAAATATCCGTAAGGCGCAGATTAAGGACAGTGTGGCACACGTTCGTTTTATGAAATGGCTGAAGGAAAATATTGGAAAGCAGGAGATTACTGAGATCAGCGCTTCTGAGAAGCTGGATGAGTTCCGCGTTGAGATGGGCAACTTTATCCGTCCGAGCTTCGGACCGATTTCTGCTTTGGGAGAGCATGCGGCAAGTGCACATTATTCAGCAACACCGGAGAGCAGTGCAGTGCTTCATGAGGGGACGATGTTCCTGACTGATACGGGAGCAGGTTTCTATGAAGGGTCTACTGATATTACAAGAACGTATGCGTTGGGTGAGATCCCGCAGTATATGAAGGATGATTTCACGCTGGTAGCTATCAGTAATCTTATGCTTGCAAGTGCGAAATTCATGTATGGATGTACCGGATTAACTCTGGATATGTTGGCGAGAAAGCCGTTCTGGGATAGAAACATGAACTTTAATCATGGAACAGGTCATGGAGTAGGATATCTTCTGAATATCCATGAAGGTCCGTCCGGTTTCCGCTGGCAGTATCGTGCACATGAAATTCAACCGCTGGAAGAAGGCATGGTGATTACCGATGAGCCAGGTGTTTATATTGAAGGATCTCATGGAGTTCGTCTGGAAAACGAGCTTCTGGTATGCAAGGGTGAGAAAAATGAATATGGTCAGTTCATGTATATGGATACGATTACTTACGTTCCGATGGATCTGGATGCAATCAATCCGGATATGATGACGGCAGAGGAGAAGAAGCTTCTGAACGATTATCATAAGCAGGTATATGAGAAAGTTTCTCCATACCTGAATGAAGAAGAGAAAGAATGGCTGGCGAAATATACAAGAGAGATTTAGACAGAATGAACAAAGGGGAGACGGAGTCTCCCCTTGTTTTATTTCGTGTGTCCAGCGAAGCTGGACCACACTTGCCGGTGCAAGTCCGGTCACGGTAATCGCCAGTGAGCCGTGTAGCTAAACTCGGTGCGCTGTAGTAATACAGGGTGCTAAGCGAGTGGATAAAGTAACCTTGATAAGAGGTGCGAGCAATCGTGCAGACCGTAACATTAAGTGAATTCTGCCGTATCGTTAAAAAGGTCTCGAAAGAGAACAAAGGGAAGTTGAGCCTGGGCAATATAGGCGAAAACCATGGAACGTGTGAAGAAACTGGAATGCAGCACGGAGGAATCCCTCGGTATAGAGGAAACGGTAAGTATGAAAAGTGTGGTTCGGAACTGGAGAGACCCTACCCATCACCGAAAGGTAAAGAGAAAGCGTATAAGCTATCAGTACCCTAGCAGAAAAGCCATGAAGAAAATGAAAGCAGAAATCAAAAGGAATGTAAACAATCGAAGCCTGCTAGTTGCAAAAGAAGAAGATTTAATAAAGAATCTGAATCCTAAAATCACAGGATGGAAGAATTACTATTCTACTAAGACAAATGAAAAATGGATGCAGGCACTAGACTGGTACATTATCTGCTCCTTTGCAAGATGGTATAACAAGAAGCACCGAAGGCGACATCATATGTCAAAGGTGGGATTTGTTAGAAATAGCATTTACGAAAAAGGATTAAAGAAAATGGCTAAAGCATGACGTAATGCTGTAGAAAGAAGAATGTCGGAAAGCCGTGCGAGGGAGACCCTCATGCAAGGTTTGATGAGGGGCGGATGAAAGGTTCATCCGCCTACTCTACCGGAAATCGTGTTAGCATCATATTTAAACGTTTTCTAGATATCCCAGTCGATATGATAGATTTTGGTCGGGCGCCCTTTCATATGGTTGCTTTTCTGAAGTGTGGAATGAACGAATCCGGCGCTTTCAAGCTTCTGAAGGATCCGGTTGGCGCCCCTCACTGTAATATGAAAGTTCTCAGCCAGATCCACACTTGTCAGTTCACGCCGTTCCAGGAGAATAAGAAGCCGGTTCAGGCGGTGGACCGTTGCAGTAGAAAGAGAAGATTTATCAGCGATTTCCTGTATCTGCGGCGTGAGAATCTGGCTGGAAATCACCGGATGATCTGTGTTAAGCGGTCCGGTCAGCTTGTGCTCCGCATCAACGAGGTAGGAATCGGTCGTGTTCCCGGCTGCCCGGAAAGCAAGCTGAGTGTTGTCAAGGGCTTCATCCATTGTATTGCCGATTCCGTATGAGACGGTAAGCGAAAGCTTTGTGTTTTTATCCAGATAATCAGAAAGAACACTTTTCTGGAAATCATTGGTCAGATAGGATAAAATCTTTTTTTCTGTCATGATATAATAGGCATTATGCTTCCGATGGATGGAAAGATCCAGGTCGTATCGGATAGTAAAATCTTGAAATGCTTTCTGCAATTCGTCATCTTCTAAGACACCCCAGATTTCCACGACGGCATTCTGTGGGGCGATTGATATAGCAGCAGGAGAATGTGCGGTCAGCTTATCGATTTTGATTTTGGTAAGGAGCAGCTGAATGATCTGGTACATATATTCGTCGCTGAAGGAGGCAAACACACAGGGAATCTTCAGTTCCTTGAGCCGGGGAACGAGGTTCCCGTAACGGCATATGACCATATCGATCTTTCCTTTTTCCCATAGTTTATTAATCTCTGCGAGTGACTGATCCTCCACATGATATAACTCTTCCAGAGAAGCAGAAGAAAGCCATTTGGTGAATTCGGGAAACATGACATTGATGCTCTTGTATTCAATCAGGTCCCGGACGGAAGCTGCAGGTTTGGAATTGACAAATACATCAAAAATAATCCGCTCCGGATCCAGCATGCGGTTTTCGATCAGTAGTGTCAAAGGAATCCGGTAAAAACTCTCGTTATCTGTGGCAAGTGAGAGAAGTGGCATGGAAATGTGTGGAACTGACCGCTCAATGACAGTCTGCACGACTGTACCGGTGGTGAGAATTCCGTCTGCCCATTTTTCATTTGCGTAGTAAATGCCTTTTAGTTCAGAAAAAGAATGATATTCGATAACCCGGTACTCAATCGGATCCGGATAATCACGGAGCATATCTTTCAGGTATTGTGATAAATATTCAGATGAGATAATCAATAAATGTTCTTTCATAGCGGTCCCCTCCCGATGATATACAAAATCATTTTCTCCTAAAGTGTTCCTAAAATCAAGAAGAAACTTCCGAAAATATGAAACAGAGCATTTTGTTTATATATTTTTTACAAAATATAGGCAATATTTATAAACATATTTGCAATTTTTATAAATCGGGTGTATAATCCCATACATAAAGTGTTCCTTTAATGTTCCTTAAATGACAAGGAGAAAAATCAAGGAGGGGTTTTATGAACGGTGAACTTTTATTACAAGAGGCTCAGGGGCATGAGCAGGAGCTTGTTGAGAAGAGACATTATCTTCACAGACATGCTGAGCTCGGCTTTGATTTGAAAGAGACTGTAGCCTTTGTAAAAGCTGAGCTTACCGCAATGGGATATGAACCGAAAGATTGTGGAAAAGCTGGCGTGGTTGTTACTGCAGGTGGTAAAAAACCGGGAAAAGTATTCTTGATCCGTGGTGATATGGATGCTCTGCCGATGCATGAGGAATCGGGGGTAGACTTTGCATCAGAGACAGAGAATATGCATGCCTGCGGTCACGATATGCACGCAACGATGATGCTTGGCGCAGCTAAGCTTCTGAAAGCTCATGAAGATGAGATCGAAGGAACTGTTAAACTTATGTTCCAGCCGGCAGAAGAGATTTTTGCCGGATCCCATGACATGATTCAGGCAGGTGTTCTGGAGAATCCGCATGTTGATGCGGCATTGATGATTCATGTTATGGCAGGTGTGCCGTTCCCGGCCGGTTCTGTTGTTGTAAGCGACGGAGGAATCAGTGCACCGGGTGCGGATTATTTTGAGATCCGTGTTCAGGGAAAAGGATGCCATGGCTCCATGCCGAATAATGGTGTGGATCCGATCACGGTTGCAGCACATATCATCACTGCTCTGCAGGAGATTCATGCAAGAGAACTTGCACTGGTAGATGAAGCGGTTCTGACGATCGGAACGATTCATGCAGGCCAGGCGGCAAATGTCATTCCGGATACCGTGATGATGAGTGGTACGATCCGTACATACGATGAAGAAGTAAGAGCCTTTATCAAGCAGAGAATTCAGGAAATCTCAGAAGGCGTAGCGGCAAGTTTCCGTGCTTCTGCGATGGTAGATTTCGGTAAGGGATGTCCGGTTCTTAAGAATGACTATGAGCTCTCAGAAGCAACTGCTACTTATATGAGAGAACTTCTTGGACCGACGAAAGCATTTACAACAGGACAGCTTGCAGCGATGTCCGGTGGCGGAAGCGGATCCAAATCAGCAGGTTCTGAGGATTTCGCTTATGTAAGCCATGAAGTACCTTCAATTATGCTTGCACTTGCGGCAGGTGAACCGAGCAAGGGGTACAAATATCCACAACATCATCCGATGGTAAAATTCGATGATGCCGTACTTGCCCAGGGAAGTGCCGTTTATGCATATGCAGCCATGAGATGGCTGGAAGAACACAAATAACCAAAGATTCAAAAAAGGAAAGGGAGAGAAGACGTATGAAAGAAATTATTACTAGCCCATTGCTGCTGATTATGATTATAATCGGTTTGCTGTACATTGTAGCATTTTCGCTGCTGTATTTAAAGAAAGCGTATGCACGCTGCCTTGAAATGGGAATTTCAAAAGAGGCATTGAGCAAAGTTATCAAATCAAGCCTTGTTTTCTCAATTGTACCAAGTTTATCAATCGTTGTAGGTCTGTTTGCACTGATCCCGGTTCTCGGAACTGTATGGTCATGGTGGAGACTTTCCGTTATCGGTTCACTGTCTTATGAGACTCTGATCTCAAGCAGCGTTGCTTCTGCAATCGGATTTGAGACAAGTTCACAGATGCTGGAACAGGCAACAGGAAGCCAGTTCGGTGTTGTTATGATCCTTATGACGATCGGTATGCTGAGTGGATTCTTCGTATTGATTCCGTTAGGAAAGAAGTTATGTATGAGTGTTTCCAAGAGTGAAAATGCAAGCACATGGAAATACGTTCTGAGCGGATGCTTTATGTTATGTCTGTTCTCAGTTTATGTTCCGGTTCTTCTGATCGGTGATACAATTCAGGCGTTAGTTATGGTTACCGGTCTTATTATCGCTGTTGTTCTTGGTGTCCTGGCTGCGAAACCGGGTCTGAAATGGCTGAACGACTTTATCATGGCGTTCTCAATGATCGGTGGTATGGCATCATCCGTACTGTGGACCAGCATCTTTAAATAGAGGAGGAAGTTATTATGAGTAAAGAGAAAAACAGTGTAGTAATGGATCCGTTTCAGAAATGGTCTCACAGTGTAGGACGTCTCGGAACGGTCATCGCTTTGATCTATATGACAGCAATTCCGTTTGTTGTGCTGACTGTTTATGATGCAATGCCGTCATTCGGTGATGTTATCAATGTTTCAACGATCAGTATCCTGCTTATTTATATTCCGGTTGGTATTTCAGAAGCAATCAGTTATACCCCGATTTTGGGAAGTTCATCTTACCTGACATTTATTACCGGCAATATCATGAACCTGAAACTCCCGGTTGCAATCAATGCAATCAAGCTGACAGAAACAGAGCAGAATACACCGGAAGGTGATGCTGTTGCATCTGTAGCAGTAGCCGTTTCATCTATCATGACAATTGTTATCCTGGCACTTGCAGCTCTGCTGAGCTCACAGATTGGTTTCATTTTCGAAATCCCGCAGATCAAGACGGCTTCTGGATATATCATTCCGGCTCTGTTCGGTTCTTTGACTCTGGGTCTGTTCTCAAGCAGCAGTTCAGGAAGCAAGATCGTAAAAGGCGGTACAAAGGGTGTTATTCCGGTACTTGTTATCGTAACACTCCTTTCACTGTTCGTAAGAATTACATCCGGCGGATCTCTGTTCGGAGCAATCGGATTCCTGATTATTGCAATGCTTCCGATCGCAATCATTACATCACGTATTCTTTGGAAGAAAGGTGTTATTACTGTAGAGGATAACCCGGCTGTGGCAAAGAAAGAGAAATAAATTCCGGCTGTCTGACAAGATAGTACAGAAAATGAAATAGAGGTGTGTGCCCCATTGCGTGAATAACGATGAGGCATACATCTCTTTTTGATTTGAGACAAGTGGCACTTCTGCAGTAAAATACCGCTGGTGATAAGGACTCTGGTTAATGAAAAGATTTGTGCTTGTACTGGAAGCACTTTTTCGATATACTAACTAAAGAAATAGTGACAAAGTAATAATGAATGTTTGCGGATGATTGATTCATGCGAAACAAATATCGGTTAAAGAAAGGAATTACAAATATGTGGGTTGCAGATGGATGGGAAGACTATGAAGTGATTGATTCTTCCAATGGAGAAAAATTGGAAAGATGGGGACAGTATCTCCTTGTGCGTCCGGATCCGCAGGTGATCTGGAATACACCGAAGACACATAAAGGATGGAAAAACCGGAATGCGCATTATCACCGCAGCAAAAAAGGCGGTGGAGAATGGGAATTCTTCGATCTTCCGGAGCAGTGGCAGATTCACTATAAAGATCTGACTTTCAACCTGAAGCCGTTTAATTTTAAACACACCGGACTTTTTCCGGAGCAGGCGACAAACTGGGACTGGTTTTCAGAGAAGATCAGACAGGCAGGTCGCCCTGTTAAAGTGCTGAATCTCTTTGCCTATACAGGCGGCGCCACACTTGCAG
Organism: Bariatricus sp. HCP28S3_A4; assembly: GCF_052066395.1. Classification (NCBI taxonomy): domain Bacteria; kingdom Bacillati; phylum Bacillota; class Clostridia; order Lachnospirales; family Lachnospiraceae; genus Bariatricus; species Bariatricus sp. HCP28S3_A4. The sequence goes on from NZ_JBQHSE010000034.1 coordinate 29,323, forward strand.
CAGCTGCAGCCGGTGCACAAGTGACACACGTAGATGCCTCCAAAGGCATGGTGACCTGGGCCAAAGAAAATGCCGTGTCCTCAGGACTCGCAGATGCTCCGATCCGCTGGCTGGTGGACGACTGTATGAAATTTGTAGAACGCGAGATCCGCCGCGGCAATCACTACGACGCGATCATCATGGATCCCCCCTCTTACGGCCGGGGACCCAAAGGAGAAATCTGGAAAATAGAAGATGCCATCCATCCCCTGATCAAACTCTGTACACAGATCCTGTCGGATGATCCCCTCTTCTTCCTCATCAACTCCTACACCACCGGACTTGCACCTGCAGTCCTGACTTACATGCTCGCAACAGAACTGAAAAAATACAACGGCTACGTCGATTCCCAGGAAATCGGACTGCCCGTAACATCGAATGGACTCGTCCTCCCCTGTGGAGCAAGTGGGAGATGGTGGGTGGAGTAGGGAAGCGAGATTGTCTCTATGTGTGTAGCTGCGATGTTGCGCTTTACCTCAGCTCATGCACGGGGAGTGGCGGGTGGAATAGGGACGCGTGCTTGTCTCCATGTGTGTAGCTACGACGTTGCGCTCTACCTCAGCTCATGCACGAATATGTAAGGTGCCGGAAGGGTCGCTGAAAGCAGCTCCCCTCCCGCCGCCTAACATCTTCGGCATGTATCTTCGGAACGCTCCACTTAACCTCCGCTACACACACAGAGACAATCCCGCTGACTATTCGCACCCACAACACAAGAATCAGTCGAAAACAAAAAACAAACACTAATCAAGCAATATCCCAACAATACAACATTATGTGCCGAGAGTGGCTCCTACAAAGTAGGAGCCACTCAAAGGCACGTCTTTCACACCCCTACAATTTATCACATTCCCTCCCCTTTGGAATTTTACTCCCCGGCTCTCGTTCAAGCGCACAGCCTTCGTCCATGCGGGGTGGGTTCCCGGACTCGCTCTCGCTCGGGGTAACTGTCTCTTATACACATCTCCGAGCCCACGAGACGAGTAGTGACATCTGGTATGCCGTCGTCTGCTTGTAATTCGGGGGGGGGGGGGGGGGGGGGGGGGG